>CAXNGD010000222.1:0-5304 GCA_964201575.1 Acetobacterales bacterium
CCGTCCTGCAAACGAAGCTCAATCGTCGTCCGATCAACAATCGTCAGCGCGCGTCGGTGAGAACCCATCGGGACACCCTATCCTATAGGGC
The DNA here is from genome assembly GCA_964201575.1 of Acetobacterales bacterium. Classification (GTDB taxonomy): domain Bacteria; phylum Pseudomonadota; class Alphaproteobacteria; order Acetobacterales; family Acetobacteraceae; genus CAMDGX01. Next base: position 92 of record CAXNGD010000222.1, read on the forward strand.
CTCCCGGCGGCGTTCGCTCCCAAACTTGAATCCGCCCTTCTTTTTTTCAAAAAAGAACAAGCTTCCTTTCTCTCAACCGATGGCGCCCGGCACCATGTAGCCATCGCGCGTCTGCGGCAGCTTCCAGCCCAGCATCCGGCCAGCGACCAGGGTGCGCAGCACCTGTGCCGTGCCGCCGCCGATGGTGAACATCCGCACATCGCGCGCCATGCGCTCAAGTGGATAGTCGCGCGAATAGCCGCGCGCGCCGAACACCTGCAGCGCATCATTGACGATGCGGATCGCCGCCTCCGAGGCAAAGATCTTCGCCTGCGCCGCCAGGCCAGGATCGGGAAACGCGCTGCCATCCGGCCCGCGCGAGGCCGCCGCCGCGTAGAGCATCAGCCGCGAGGCGGTCAGCTGCGTCTGCATGTCGGCGAGCATCCATTGCAGCCCCTGGAACTCGCCAATCGGCCGGCCAAACTGCTCGCGCGACTTCGCCCAGGCCAGCGCATGTTCCAGCGCACCGGCGGCAATCCCCATCGCCACCGTGCCGGCCCCCACGCGCTGGCTGTTATAGGCGTTGATCAGCTCGCCGAAGCCGCGCCGAAAGCCCGATGGCGGCATCAGCACCATGTCCGGCGTCACCTCCATCTCCTCGAACGCCAGCTCGGCCTCGGGCATCCCGCACAGCCCCATGGTCGTTTCGTGCCGGACCACGCGCATCCCCTCGGCCTCGCCACGCACCGCCAGGAACCCGCCCACGCCGAGCTCCTCGCCCGTCTCGTCGAACGCCCGCGCGAAGATCAGGTGCAGCTTCGACACGCCGCCGCCGGTGATCCAGTGCTTGCGCCCGTTCAGCACCCAGCGATTGCCGCGCCGGTCCGCCCGCGTGGTCATCCCGCCGGCGTCGCTGCCGGCATCCGGCTCGGTGATGCAGATCGCCGGCTTGTCGCCCGCCAGCACCAGCCCCGCCGCCATCCGCTTCTGATCCGTGGTGCCATAGGCCATCACCGAGGAGATCGCCCCCATATTGGCCTCCACCACGATGCGCGCCGTCACCGTGCACGCCCGCGCCAGTTGCTCGACCACCAGCACGGTGTCGAGGAAGCTGCGCCCCTCCCCGCCCAGTTCGCGCGGAATGGTCATGCCCATGAACCGCTCGGCCTTCAGCGCCGCCACGATGTCCCATGGATACGCCCGCGTCGCGTCGATCTCGGCAGCCCGCGCCTGCACCACCCCATCGGCCAGTGCTGCGGCGCGCGACTGCAGCGTAAGCTGCTCCGGCGTCAGTTGCATCTCGTGAGTCCCTTCTGGGCCAAAGCCGATCAGCCCTGCGCCAACGGCCCGGCCGGGCGCATCGTGCCGACCTCGATGCCGTTCCAGTTGGTCAGCACCGGGTTCGCCAACGTCGCCACCACGGGATCGACCCGCCCGTTATTCGGCAGCAGCCGGGCGATCAGCGCCGCGGTGACGACATCCGCCGCCCGCCCGGCGCCATCGTCGCACTTGACCGCAAACCCAATGCCCAGTTCCGGGATCGCGCCGCAATGCACGCCCTCGGCCCCGCCCTTGACGAACACCCGCTCGCCGAGGGCGGCGATCACCTTGGTGTCGAAGCGGTTGGTGCCGGCCACCATGCGCGGTTGGGCGGCCACCGCTGCGCGAATGCGTCTGGCCGCCGCCGCCCGATCCGCCCCGATCCCCTGCCCGGTGCCAAACCGCGCAAACCCCAGCGCCATCGCCCGCAGCGGGATCGCATAGGTCGGGATCGAGCACCCATCCACGGCGAAGTTGCTCTCATCCAGCGTGGTTCCGGTCATCTCGGCCAGCGCCGCCGTGATCACCTTCATCGTCGGATGATCCGGCTTCACATACCCCTTGGGGTCATCGCCGCGATCGCACGCCAGGCAGATGAAGCCGGAGTGCTTGCCCGAACAGTTGTTGTGCAGCGCGCTCGGCACCTGGCCCGCCGCCGCCAGCGCCCGCGTGGCCGCGTCATAGCCCGGCCAATGCGTCCCGCACTCCAACGTGCCGACATCCCGCCCCGCCTTGGCCAGCATCGAGGTCGCCGTCGCCACATGATCCTCCTCGCCGGAATGCGACGAACAGGCCAGCGCGATCTCGGCATCGTTCAGCCCCAGCCGCGCCGCCGCCCCGCTCTCCACCATCGGCAACGCCAGCAACGCCTTCACCGCCGAGCGCGGATACACGGCCAGGTCCACATCGCCCGCTGAGAACATCACGCCCCCCGCCGCATCCACCACAATGGCAGCGCCACGATGCGCAGACTCAACCCGCGCGCCGCGGGTGACTTCGACCAGAACCGGGTCCATGGGACAATCTCCGAATGATGAGACATCCCTGCGGTGGCACTCGCGCCCCGTCAAGGGGTTCTGAGCTTCATCCACTCGTCCCAGACCGGTTGCTCGCCAAACCGTGGCACCAGGAAATCGATAAAGCTGCGCAGCTTGGCCGACGGGTTGCGCCCGGGCGGATAGACCACGTACACAGCCATCTCCTCGGCCGCCCCCCAGCCTTTCAGCAGCGGCACCAACGTGCCCTTGGCCAGCTCCTCGCTGACGATGAAACTGGGGGTGACTGCAATGCCCATGCCCCGGCTCGCCGCGATGCGCATGGCGTCGCCATTGTTGGTGCGCAGCTGCCCCTGCACCCGCACCGCCAACGGCCCGTCCGGCCCCTGGAAGTGCCAGATATCGCCGCCTTCGCCATACATGTAGCGGATGCAATCATGCTTGATGAGATCGCTCGGCACAGAAGGCGTCCCATGCCGCGCCAGATACGCCGGCGAGGCCACGATCACCAGCTTGCACGGCGCCAGCCGCCGCGCCATCAGGCTGCTATCGGCCAGCCGGCCAATGCGGATCGCACAGTCGAACCCCTCCTCCACAAGATCCACTGTGCGATCGTGCAGGGTCAGCTCGATCTTCACCTCCGGAAACGCCGCCATGTAGTCCGCCACCGCGGCGGCAAGATGCAGCGAGCCGAACACCACCGGCCCGTTCACCCTGAGCGTGCCGCGCGGCCGCGTATGCAACTCGCCCACCTCGCTATCCGCCGCCGCGAGATCGGCCAGAAGATGCGCGCTGCGATCATAGTAGACCTGCCCCGCCTCGGTCAGGCTCACCCGGCGCGTGGTGCGATGCAGCAAACGCGCCCCCAGCCGGGCCTCCAGCTCCTGGACATGACGGCTGACCATTGCGCGCGAAATTCGCAATTCTTGCGCCGCGGCACTGAATCCACCGCGATCGACTACGCGAACAAAGGTCTCCATCGCAAGAAAGCGATCCATCGCAGTACCCTATTGTCATGTCCAAACGGCATGAATGTCCCGCAATCGCCATTCAAGCCCTCTATTGGCCACTCTCAGGAGACAATCTGTCAACCGGCGTGGTGTTTATCGCAGTGCAGCATCGGCCTACCTACAGCGTCGACGAACGGGCAAGCCTATCGGCCCTAACCTTCGCCCACATCGGACCGGCGCCCATCGGGGGCCCGGCTGGAACAGGTGAACCAAGATGAAGACCATGAACGCTCCCCATTTCTCCTTTGATCTCGCGCTGGCCACGCTGCGCCGCACTGCCCTCGCGGCGGCACTGCTCGGCTCCACTATGCTCGTGCTTCCTGGCCTGGCTCATGCCACGCCCACCGCGCAGCCGACCGTGATCGCCGAAAACGCTGTCGAGGGCACCTACTTCCGCACCTCCGAGAACGCCGGCGAGGGCACCACGCTGCGCACCTGACACCGCGCATTCTCCGCGCACGACCAACAGCAGGCTGGGTCACCCCAGCCTGCTGTTTGCGTCTTTGCCCAAACCGCCAAGCCGAGTAGCCTCCCCGCGACCAAAGGGGACCCCGCCATGACCGCCGACGCACTGCGCGCCACCATCGCCACCTACCACGCCGAGCTCACCGCCATCCGCCGCGACATCCATGCCCACCCCGAAATGGGTCTGGAGGAAGTCCGCACCGCCGCCCTCGTCGCCGCCAAGCTGCGCGAATGGGGCATCGAGACCACCGAGGGCGTGGGCAAGACCGGCGTCGTCGGCACGATCCGCGGCAAGCTCCCTGGCCAGCACAGCATCGGCCTGCGCGCGGACATGGACGCGCTCGCCATCCCCGAGGCCACCGGCCTGCCTTACGCCTCCACCCACGACGGCGTCATGCACGCCTGCGGCCATGACGGCCACACCACCATGCTCCTGGGCGCCGCCCGCTATCTGTCCGAACACCGCGACTTCGCCGGCACCGTCCAACTGATCTTCCAGCCCGCCGAAGAAGGCCGCGGCGGTGCGGTGGCCATGCTCGAAGACAAGCTGTTCGAGCGCTTCCCCTGCGACGCCGTCTACGGCATGCACACCATGCCCGGCCTTCCCGTCGGCGAGTTCGCCCTGCGCAAAGGCCCGCTGCTCGCCGCCTCCGGCCGCTGGGAAGTCGTCTTCAAGGGCACTGGCGGCCATGGCGGCGCCACCCCCCACCTCTCCACCGACGTCACCATCGTCACCGCCCAATACATCCAGGCGCTGCAAACCATCATCAGCCGCAACGTCGCCCCGCTCGACTCCGCGGTGATCAGCGTCGGCTCGATCCACGGCGGCTCCAACCAGTCCGCCAACGTCATGCCGGCGGAAATCGAGATCACCGGCACCCAGCGCTGCTTCAATGGCAAGGTCCAGGCGATCATCGACGAGCGCATGGAAAGCCTGGCCCACGCGCTCGCCGCCGCCAATGGCTGCACCGCCGAAGTCAAACTGCGCTGGGGCACCACCGCCCTGATCAACCACGACGACAACACCGACACCGCAATCGCCGCCGCCACCGCAATCGTCGGCGCCGCGGCCGTGCAGGACAACACGCCCCCCATCACCGGCGGCGAAGACTTCTGCTTCATGCTGGAGAAGAAGCCCGGCGCCTTCATCTTCGTCGGCAACGGCAGCGCCGAGTCCGGCCGTACGCCGGGGCTGCATACGCCGCTGTTCAACTTCAATGACGACATCACCCCGATCGGCGTCGCCTATTGGGTCTCGCTGGTGCAGCAGGAGCTGAAGCTGGCCGTTTGAAGGCAAGAATCTTCTTTTTCTGAAGAAAAAGAAGGGCGGATTCAAGTTTGGGAGCGAACGCCGCCGGGAGGCCCTATAGGATAGGGTGTCCCGATGGGTTCTCACCGACGCGCGCTGACGATTGTTGATCGGACGACGATTGAGCTTCGTTTG
>CAXNGD010000223.1:0-5210 GCA_964201575.1 Acetobacterales bacterium
CGAAGACGATGAGTGCGCCAGATTGGTGATCGTGATCGCCGTGCCCATGACCGCCCTCAACGCCGCGAATCGCAGCCAGAGACGAGGGAATCAGAGAATGCCACCGTTGGAAACAGCCGAGAGTCCGAGGTTGGGGCGGTTGGTATCACATATTCACGATCCCGCCATGCGCATGAATACGTAGCCCGGCCCAGTCCGGACTTCCATGCGTCAGTACTCGGGAGGCGGTCAGATCGCCGCTTCGTGCAGCATCCGCGTGACATCGCCGCGCCATGGACCGTGATAGCGCTCCAGCCAGCGTTCGGCCTGGGTGGGGGCGCCGGCGGCGATGGCTTCGAGCGGGGCGAGGTGGATTGTCTCGTCGCGGCCCAGGCTGTCGCGGCGGCTTGAATCGAAGCGGGCGCGGGCGCGCAGCCCGTCGCGGGAGATCGCCAGCGCGTCGCGCATCAGGTCGCGCAGCGTGCCCTTCTGCCAGGGCGTGTGCAGCGCGGTGCGCGGCACCAGCGGGCGCAGGGCGGCGAATTCGGTCCAGGGCCGGCTGGCCACCAGGGCGGTGGCGGCGGCCAGGGCGGCCTGGTCATAGAACAGCCCGACCCAGAAGGCGGATTGGGCGATCATCATCTCGGCGCTGCCGGCATCGGCGCCGCGCATCTCGATGTAGCGCTTGAGGCGGGCATCGGTGAAGGCAGTGGTCATGTGGTCGGCGAAATCGCCGACTGTGGCTTCGCCGGCCGCGTTCGAGCCGAGCTTGCCGTCCATGAAATCGCGGAACGAGCGGCCGGAGAGGTCGATATAGGCGCCGTAGCGATAGGCGAAATACATCGGCACGGTGTCGACCAGCCAGTTCGCATAGCGCTCGAAGCCGAAGCCGTCCTCGAACACCACGCCGGGGATGCCGCTGCGGGCATTGTCGGTGTCGGTCCAGACATGGCTGCGATAGGAGAGGAAGCCGCTGGGCTTGCCCTCGACGAAAGGCGCATTGGCGAACATGGCCGAGGCCAGGGGTTGCAGGGCAAGCCCGATGCGCAGCTTGGCCACCATGTCGGCCTCGCTGGCGTAATCGAGGTTGACCTGCACGGTACAGGTGCGGGTCATCATGTCCAGGCCGCGGGTGCCGACCTTGGGCATATACGCCTTCATGATGGCGTAGCGCCCCTTTGGCATCCAGGGCATGTCCTCGCGGCGGTTCAGCGGGTGGAAGCCGAGCGGGGCGAAGCCGATGCCGAGGCGGTCGGCGACCGGGCGGACCTCGGCGTAATGCGCCTCCAGCTCGGCGCGGGCCTCGTGCAGGTCGGCGGTCAGCCCGCCGGAGAGTTCGAGCTGGCCGGCCGGTTCCAGCGAGATGGCGGCGTAGGTGTTGCTGGACAGGCCGATCGGGCGGCCGTGATCCAGAATCGGCTTCCAGGTGCCCGGCGCGCCGGCGGCGAGGCCCTCGAGCATGGCGCGGATGCCGCCCATCTGACCCACGGGCGGTTCGTATGCCGGGGTGGACAGGTCGGAACGTCGAAAACCGAATTTCTCGTGCTCGGTGCCGATGGCGAAGCGGTCATGCGGCTTGCAGCCGACGGCAATGTGCTCGGCAAGCTGGCGGACCGAGGTGATCGGCGTCGCGTCGGCGTCTCCGGGATTGGACATGCGTATTCCGTTCGTTCTGGCCGCGCTAATCGTTCGCCGGAGGATCGGCGCTCGTCGCTACATAGCCGCGCGCAGGCTGCTGCAACAGGGCCAGCCCGACAATGGAAGCGGTTTCCGCCCGTAGCACGCGCGGGCCGAGGGTTACCGGGGTGACGAAGCCGTGTCGGCGCAGCAGGGTGGCTTCGGCGGCGGAAAACCCGCCTTCGGGTCCGACCAGCAACGCGCCCGGCGAGTCGCGCGGCTCCGGCGGCGGGGCGGCGGCGCGTTCCAGCGCGACGGCAAGGAAGCGGCCGGATGGCCAGGCGGCGAGCAGGTCGGGCAATCGTTGCGGGTCTGCTATGCGCGGCACGGAGAGGCGTTCGCATTGCTCGGCGGCCTCGGTGGCGATGGCACGCAGGCGGTCGAGGTTCAGGCGGGTGGTGTTGGTGCGTTCGGTGAACACCGGCAGGATCGCGGCGGCGCCGAGTTCGGTGGCTTTCTGGACGACGAGGTCGGTGGCGTCGCGCTTCAGCGGGGCGAAGACCAGCCAGAGATCGGGTTCCGGCATCTGTGGCCGGGTTTGCCGGTGCACCGTGAAGCTGGCGCGGTCGCGGCGGATGCTGGCGATTTCGGCCTCGAACTCGCCGTCGCGGCCGTTGAACAGGCGTAGCTTGGTGCCTTCGCCCTGACGCATGACGGTGCCGAGAAAATGCGCCTGGGCCGGGGTGGCGGCGAGTTCGGCGCCCGGGGTGAGGGGGGCCGGGACGAAGCGGCGGGGGGTGGTGTTGGATGTCGTCATGTTCGGGGTCACAATAGCAGTTATGGGGCATACCGACATCGTTCGAACCGGCTGGGTGGGGCGGTTGCCGGCCGCGTGGGTGCCGTATGCGCTGTTGGCGCGGGCGGACCGGCCGATCGGGTTCTGGCTGCTGTTCCTGCCGGGGCTGTGGGCGATCCTGTTGGCGGCGCCGGGCGGGCTCGCGGGGATGGGGCTGGTGGGGTTGTTCGCCGTGGGCAGCGTGGCGATGCGGGCGGCGGGGTGCGTGGTCAACGACATGTGGGACCGCGAGCTCGACCGGCAGGTGACGCGCACCGCCGGGCGGCCGCTGGCCAGCGGGGCGCTGCGGATGCGCCAGGCGGCGGTGTTCCTGGGGGTGTTGCTGGCGGTGGGGCTGGCGGTGCTGTTGCAGCTCAATCTCCTGGCGCAGGGGTTGGGGGTGGCGTCGCTGGTGCTGGTGGCGAGCTATCCGTTGGCCAAGCGGGTGACGTGGTGGCCGCAGCTGATGCTGGGGGTGACGTTCGGCTGGGGGGTGCCGATGGGGATGGCGGCGGCGTCGGGCGCGGTCGGGGTGGCGGGGCTGTTGCTGTATGGGGCGGCGATCCTGTGGATCCTTGGCTACGACACGATCTATGCCCACCAGGACCGCGAGGACGATGCGCTGGTGGGGGTGCGGTCCACGGCGCGGCTGTTCGAGGGCTGGTCGCGGCTGTTCGTGGGCGGATGCTATGCGGGCTGCGTCGGGCACCTGTTGCTGGCGGGCTGGGTGGCGGGGCAGGGGAGCTGGTTTTTCGTGGGGATGGTGCTGCCGGCCTGGTTGCTGGCGCAGCAGGTGGTGCGGCTGGATATCGGCGATCCCCGCCTTTGCCTGCGGCTGTTCCAGGCGAACCGGGAGGTGGGGCTGGCGGTGGCGGCGGCGATCCTGTTGGGACGGCTGTGAACGGGCGGGACTTCGTGCTGGCGCAGACGGTGGCGGGGCGGGCGGCGCTGGTGCCGGAGGTTTCGTTGCGGCTGGCGAGCGAGATCACGCCGATCTGGCAGGCAACGGAGGATTGGCTGGCGGAGCGGAATATCGCGCCGCCGTTCTGGGCTTTTGCCTGGCCGGGGAGCCAGGCGCTGGGGCGGCATGTGCTGGACAATCCGGGGCTGGTGGCGGGGCGGCGGGTGCTGGATTTCGCGGCCGGGGGCGGGTTGGCGGCGATTGCCTGCGCGATGGCGGGGGCGGCGTTCGTGGAGGCGGCGGAGATCGATGGGCTGGCGGAGGCGGCGATTGCGGTGAATGCCGGGTTGAACGGGGTTTCGGTGGGGCTGGCGGGGGATGTGGTGGGGGCGGAGCGCCGGTGGGAGGCGATCGTGGTGGGGGATGTCTGTTACGAGGCGGCGACGGCGGCGCGGATCATGCCGTGGCTGCGGCTGATGGCGCGCGAGGCGGAGGTGTGGATGGCCGATCCCGGGCGGGCGTATCTGCCGAGGGAGGGGTTGGCGGCGGTTGCGGAATACGTGGTGCCGACGACGCGGGAGCTGGAGGACCGGGAGGAGCGGGTGGTGGTGTTGTATCGCGTGCTGGCTTGAGATGGACGGGGCACGGGTAGAGTTGTAAATGCGACTTAGTCGCAATTGAGACTCGAGAGGGTCCGATGCGGCCCATCCGCACTTTGTGCCTGCCGACCGGATTGACCATGGTTTTGGGGTTTGGGCGCCCGATTGGGCCCGGGGGGAGCGCGGGCATGGACTGGCCGGAGGCGTGGCCGGAGCCGGGCGGGGAGGTGGGCGCGCATGCCGCGGGCGGGGCCAGGGCCGATGGCCCAGAGCAGGGGATGGGTGCAGGCGGCATGAGGGGCGAGGAGGTCGCACAGATCTTCCGCGAGGGTGCGGGCGGCGGACGGGTGCGCGGCGCCTGAGCTGGTCGGCCATTCGGGTGCCAGAGGGGTGGCGATGGGCCAGGTTCGGGCGCGCAGGTGGGGGCTGAGCAGGGCCGCGAGCAGGGCGGCGATGATCGGGGCGAGCATCAGCGTCACCGCATTTGCGTGCGGGGCGGGGCGTTTGGTGCGGCGCGATGGAAATATGTCCATTGCGGGAAAATACACCATTGTGATGAAAAGATCAAATAAAGAACATACTATCACGAAAATGTGAAAATACCGCGGCGGTGGCGGGTGGGTGAAGAGGATTCTTGACGCGGCGGGGGGGCAAGGCGTTCACTACGGTTGCACAACCGACTCGGGTGATGCCATGCGAGTAGCAGGCTCTCGTCCGGACGCTTCTCCCCAGCTGCGTTTGCCGCGCTGGGTGGCGCCAGTGTTGTTGTTGGTCATCGTGGCCGGGCTGGCGCCATTGTGGTGGGAAGTGACGGCACCGCCGACTCTGACCGTCGCCACGCCGTGGCGCGATCCCGCCGGCACGCTCATGGTGCCGACCGCCGCCTTGCGCCCGCGCGGGCATCAGGGCCGGATCGAGGCGTCGGGGGTGGCGAGCCTGTTTGTGGTGCGCAATGGCGTGGCGGTGCTGACGCGGGTGGAACTGGGGGGGCTGCGGGCGGATGGGGTGGAGGTGCGCCATGGGCTGGAAGACGCGGCACTGCTGATCGCCGATCCGCCGCGCGGGCTGGAAGACCGGCACCGGATCAGCGCGCGGTAAGGGGCTGGGGAAGGAAGACCGGGCTCTGCCCGGACCCGCCAGGGGCCAAGCCCCTGGACCTTATACCAACCGCCCCAACCTCGGACTCTCGGCTGTTTCCAACGGTGGCATTCTCTGATTCCCTCGTCTCTGGCTGCGATTCGCGGCGTTGAGGGCGGTCATGGGCACGGCGATCACGATC
>CAXNGD010000224.1:0-5200 GCA_964201575.1 Acetobacterales bacterium
CGCCGCTTCCACGGCGTCGCCACCGACAACCTGCCCAACTACCTTAGCTGGCGACGAACCATCGAAGCGTTCGCAAACGCCGCCTCCCCAGAGGCATGGATCAGGGCAGCAGCAGGCTTGGGGCCGTATCAACAGAGTTCAACATAATAGCGAAGTTTTTTGGTTCTTTATTCCAAAAAAACTTCTTTTTGAAAAAAGAAGCAAAAACTTTCATCCACTTGCGCCGAGCCCAGAACGGTTGTGGCTGGCGTGGAATCGGCGTCGTAGAAGGGTGTCTGTGATGGTTGGTTGGGGGTGATGTGATCCGGCTTTCGGTGCCGTTGCGACAGGCGCTTGGCAAGCTGACGCTGCCCGTGTTCATCGTGGCATCGTTCGGCCTGATGCTGCTCGGCAAGGCCGATGCGCTCCTGGCGGAGCGCGTGCGCATGACGGTCTCCGACGCGCTGGCACCGCTCTATGCCGCGCTGGCCGAGCCGCTGTCGGTGGTGCATCGCGGCATCGACGGGGTGCAGAACCTCGCCACCGTCTACGAGGACAATGCGCGGCTGCGCGAGGAGAATGAGCGACTGCGGCGCTGGCAATCGGTTGCGCTGGCGTTGGATGCCGAGAACACGACGCTGAAGACGCAGCTGCGCTGGATCCCCGATCCCGTGGCCAGCTATGTGACCGCCCGCGTGGTGGCCGATGCCGGCGGCGTCTATGCCCGCGCGGTGCTGCTGTCGCTGGGGCCGAATCACAGCGTGGCCAAGGGCCAGATCGCGCTGGACGATCGCGGGCTGGTGGGGCGGGTGACCGAATTGGGTGCGCGCAGCGCGCGGGTGCTGCTGTTGACCGACATGAACAGCCGGGTTCCGGTGATCCTGGAGAACAGCCGCGCGCGCGCCATCCTGGCCGGCACCAATGGCGTGCGCGCCCGCCTGACCTACTGGCCCGAGGGCGTGCAGCCGGCCGAAGGCGAGCGCGTGGTCACCAGTGCCGAGGCCAACGCCTTCCCGCCGGGCTTGCCGGTTGGCGTGGTGCGGTATAGCGCAAATAACGTGCCCGAGGTCCAGCCCTTGGCGCGGCTTGACCGGCTGGAGGTGGTGCGCCTGTTCGATTACGGGTTGCGCGGCGTGGTTTCGCCCGAGTCGAGCGTATCGCGGCAGCCAGAGCGGCGGCGCAGCCCCTGATGGATGACCGCCTGCCCGGTATCCGCGCGCGGCCGAGCCTGTGGCGGCGTCTGGATGGCACGGCGCGGCGCAGTTTCCCCATCGTCCTGACCATGCTCCTCCTGCTGCTCACCGCCGCACCGTTCCGCCTGCCGGGCCAGGCTGAGTTGCAGAACGCGGCGGCGCTGTCCTGCGTGTTCTTCTGGTCGACATACCGGCCCGGCTCGATGCCACCGCCGGCGGTGTTCCTGATCGGGCTGCTGGCGGACCTGCTGGACTTCGCGCCGCCGGGCGTGGGCGTGATCACCCTGTTAGCGGCCCATGGCGTGGCGGTGCGATTCCGTCGCGAGCTGCTGCGCCAGGGATTCCTGCTGGTCTGGCTCGCCTTCGTCGCCGTGGCCGCCGTGCTGGCGGGGCTGCAATGGCTGCTGACCTCGGCCCTGACGCTGCGGGTGATGCCGGTGGGCTCGATGCTGTTCCAGGCGGTACTGGCCGCCGGGCTGTATCCGATGCTGGCGGTCCTGCTCACCCGCGCCCATCGCACCATCGCCGAGCCGGCCAATGCTTAGGCCACCCCTGTATGGACGCCCCCTGGCGAGGCGGTCAACTTGAAGCGCGAGAGTCAGCGCAGCGGCGTCTTCACCCGCCGGGCCCTGATCCTGGCCGGGGTCCAGGCGGCGGCGCTGGGCGGGCTGGCGGCCAAGCTCTACCAGGTCCAGGTGGTGCAGGGCGCGCGCTACGCCACCATGTCCGACAGCAACCGGATCAGTGCCCGGCTGATCGCCCCCCCGCGCGGCCGGCTGCTGGACCGCAATGGGGCGGTGATCGGCGGCAATCGGCTGAACTGGCGTGCCCTGCTGGTGGCCGAGCAGACCGGCGATGTCGGCGCCACCCTGGACAACCTGGCCCGCATCGTCACCCTGTCCGAGGCTGAGCGCGCCCGCATCGACCGCGAGCTGCGCCGCCATCGCCGCTTCGTGCCGATCATGGTGCGCGAGTTCCTCACCTGGGAGGACATGGCCCGCATTGAGGTGGCCGCCCCTGAACTGCCCGGCATCCTGGTCGATGTCGGCACCACGCGGCAGTACCCGCACGGCGCCACCCTGGCCCATGTCGTCGGCTATGTGGCGCCGCCGGCCGAGGCGGACATGACCGACGACCCGATCCTGGCCCTGCCCGGCATCCGCGTCGGCCGGGCCGGCATGGAGCGGGTGCATGACAAGGTGCTGCGCGGGCGCGCCGGCGCGGTGCAGCTGGAGGTCAATGCCGTCGGCCGGGTGATCCGCGAGCTGGATCGCCAGGAGGGGACCCAGGGCCAGGATGTCGGGCTGACCATCGACCTGGAGCTGCAGAAATCGGTGCTCGACCGGCTGGGCGACGAAAGTGCCAGCGCCGTGGTGATGGATGCGCGCAACGGGGAGGTGCTGGCGATGACCACCAACCCCTCCTTCGATCCCAGCCTGTTCAACTCGGGGGTGAGCCAGGCGCAATGGGTCGCCTGGACCTCGAACCGGCGCGCGCCGCTGATTAACAAGGCCGCCGCCGGGCTGTATGCGCCCGGCTCCACCTTCAAGATGGTGGTGGCGCTGGCCGGGCTGGAGGCGCGCGTGATCAGCCCCGGCGAGACCGTCTATTGCCCGGGCTATCTCGATTTCGGCGACCGGCGCTTCCATTGCTGGCGCAAGGGCGGGCACGGCTCGGTCGATATGCGCGGCGCGGTCAAGTTCAGCTGCGACTGCTATTTCTACGAAGTGGCCCGCCGCGTCGGCATGGACCGCATCGCCGCCATGTCCAACAAGTTCGGGCTTGGGGTCAAGCTGGACATCGAGCTGCCGGGCGCGCGCACGGGCCTGGTGCCGACACGGGGCTGGCGCATTGCCCAGGGCAAGGCGTGGAACATCGGTGACACCATCGTGGCCGGCATCGGCCAGGGCTTCTTCCAGCTCACCCCGCTCGCGCTCGCCACCATGACCGCGCGCCTGGCCACCGGGCGGCAGGTACAGCCGCATCTGACCCGCAGCATCGGCGGCGTGCTGCAGAAGGGCGCGCGGCCCAATGACTGGCCCAGCCTGGGCATTGGCGAGCGCGGCCTGCAGATCATGCGCGATTCGATGTGGGCGGTGGTCAACGAACAAGGCGGCACCGCGTTGGTCGCCCGCCTGCCGCCAATCCCCGGGGCGGTTGGCCCGCCGGTGCAGATGGCGGGCAAGACCGGCTCGGTCCAGGTGCGCAACGTCACTCGGGAGCAGCGCGAGCGCGGCTTCAAATCCGAGAACCTGCCCTGGGAATACCGCCCGCACGCGCTGTTCGTGGCCTATGCCCCGCATGACGTGCCGCGCTATGCGCTGGCCCTGGTGGTGGAACACGGCAATGTCGGCTCGGAGGCCGCAGCCCCGGTGGCGCGCGACATCATGGCCGCCACCCTCGCCCGTGACCCCGTCATCCGCCTGGACCGGCCCCGCCTGGCCGAGGGGCGCAGCGGATGAGCTTCTCCGAGCGGCGGCTGATCCGCGAAGGCTCGTTCGACATCACCAGCAAGCTGTTCCGCATCAGCTGGCTGTTCGTGCTGCTGCTGACCATGCTGGCCGCGGTCGGCTATGCCGCGCTGTATTCCGCGGCCGGCGGCTCGCCCGAGCCCTATGCCGCAAAGCACATGCTGCGCTTCGGCTTCGGGCTGGTGATGATGCTGTGCATCGCGATGATCGACATCCGCTTCATCCAGCGCATGTCCTGGGTGGCCTGGGTCGGCGGGGTCGTGCTGCTGGTGCTGGTGCTGATGGTCGGCAATGTCGGCAAGGGGGCGCAGCGTTGGATCGAGCTGGGCGGCATGCAGTGGCAGCCCTCGGAGTTGATGAAGCTCGCCTTGGTGCTGGCGCTGGCCTCCTGGTTTCATCGCGCGTCATGGGAGCGGATGGGCAACCCGCTCTTTCTGATCCCGCCGCTCATCGCCGTGGCGATCCCGGTCGGGCTGATCCTGAAGCAGCCCAATCTCGGCACCGCGCTGATCACCGCGGTGGTTGGCGGCACCGTCTTTCTCGCCGCCGGGCTGCGTTGGTGGAAGGTGGTGCTGCTGCTCGGCGCGATCGTGACCGCCGCACCGATCGCCTATACCCATCTGCGCGACTACCAGCGCGCCCGCATCGACACTTTCCTGAACCCTGAGAGCGACCCGCTCGGCGCCGGCTACAACATCATCCAGTCCAAGATCGCCCTCGGTTCGGGCGGCATCTGGGGCAAGGGCTATCTCCAGGGCACCCAGGGCCGCCTGAACTTCCTGCCGGAGAAGCAGACCGACTTCATCTTCACCATGCTGGCCGAGGAGTTCGGCCTGGTCGGCGGGCTGATGCTGATCGGCCTGCTGGCCTGCATCATCCTGGGCGGCATGCTGATCGCGCTGCGATGTCGCCACCAGTACGGCCGGCTGGTGGCGCTGGGGATCAGCATGAACTTCTTCATGTATGTGTTCGTGAACATCGCCATGGTGATGGGGGCGATCCCGGTCGGCGGCGTGCCGCTGCCGCTGGTCAGCCATGGCGGGTCGGCGATGATCATGGTGATGATCGGCATGGGTGTCTTGATGAGCGTGCATGTCCACCGCGACGTCGAGTTCGACGACCGCGAGCGGGATATCTGAGCATGGCGTTCAGCCCGCCCGAACGCGCCATCCTGCTGGCGGTGCGCGGCGTCGGGCCGGGCGTGGTGACGCGGCTGGAGCAGCTCGGCATCGACACCCTGGCCACGCTGGCGCGCCAGGACGCCGGCACCATCTGCGCCGATGTCGCAGCACTGCTCGGCAGCACCTGCTGGCGCAATCAGCCCAAGGCGAAACAGGCGGTGGCCGATGCAATCGTGGCGGCGCGCGGCGTCCAGGGTGGCTGATGCCGAGACGCTCAGAGAAAAAGACTTAAGGGCACCTCTAAAAATTCGCCTGGCCCCCAGCCTCAATCTCCGATTCAAAAGGGCAACCACCCCGCCCGATTGGATTCCCGATGACCCAGCCCGGCTTCTTCGATCTTTCCCATCGTTACGAAACCCTCGACGCCAAACCCGAC
>CAXNGD010000225.1:0-5192 GCA_964201575.1 Acetobacterales bacterium
TCATGCATCGCAAGGGTGCGCAGGACGCCAAGCGGGCGAAGGTGTTTGCCAAGTTGATCCGCGAGATCACGGTGGCGGCGCGCGGCGGCTTGCCCGATCCGGCGGCGAATCCGCGCCTGCGGGCGGGGGTTTTGGCGGCGTTGAAGCAGAACATGACGCGCGAGGTGATTGATCGCGCGATGAAGAAGGCCAGCGGGGCGCAGACCGGCGAGGATTATGTCGAGGTGCGCTACGAGGGCTATGGCCCGGCGGGGGTGGCGGTGATTGTCGAGGCGCTGACGGATAATCGCAACCGCACGGCGTCGGATGTGCGCGGGGCGTTTGCGAAGTATGGCGGGGCGTTGGGCGAGACCAATTCGGTGTCTTTCATGTTCGCGCGGCTCGGCGTGGTGCGCTATCCCGCCAGTGTGGCGAGCGAGGATGCGATGCTGGAGGCGGCGATCGAGGCGGGGGCGGAGAATGTCGAGAGTGGGCCGGACGGGCATGAGGTGACCATGCCGGTGGAGGGTCTGTTTGCGGTGCGCGATGCGCTGGAGGCCAGGTTCGGCGCGCCGGAATCGGCGAAGCTGGAATGGCGGCCGGCGACGACGGTGAGCCTGGACGAGGATCGGGCAGGGGCGGTGATGAAGTTGTTGGACGTGCTGGAGGACAATGACGACGTGCAGAATGTCTGGGCCAATTTCGAGGTGGACGAGGCGGTGATGGCGAAGCTATCGGCCTGATGGTGCGCTTGGTTGGTATCGATCCTGGGCTGCGCTTCACTGGCTGGGGGGTGCTGGAGGTGGACGGCAACCGGTTGCGGCATCTCGGCGACGGGGTGATTGCCACAGATAGCGCGGACAGCGTGCCGGACCGGCTGAAGGTGCTGCACGATGCGCTGGGGGCAGTTATGGATGCTTGGCGGCCCGACGAGGCGGCGGTGGAGGAGACCTATGTCAATCGCAACGGCGCGGCGACGCTGAAGCTGGGTTATGCGCGTGCCGTGGCGCTGCTGGTGCCGGCGCTGCGCGGGATCACGGTGGCGGAGTATGGCGCCAAGACCGTGAAGCTGAGCGTGGTTGGCACCGGGGGGGCGGACAAGGACCAGGTGCAGATGATGGTGCGGCGGCTGCTGCCGGGTGCGACGATGAAGCGGGCGGATGCGGCGGATGCGCTGGCGGTGGCGATCTGTCACGCGCATCACCGGGCGAGCCGGTTGAAATGGGCGGTCGGCGCGTGATCGCGAAGCTGACAGGCCGGATCGAGCAGATCGAGGCGGATCGCTGCATCGTTGATGTGAACGGGGTTGGCTACCTGGTGAATGCCTCGACGCGGACGCTCTCGGCTTTGCCGTCGGGGCAGGCGGCCTCGCTGCTGATCGAGACCCATGTGCGCGAGGATGCCATTGTTCTCTACGGTTTCTTCGAGGGGGCCGAGCGCGAGTGGTTTCGCCTGTTGACCACGGTGCAGGGGGTCGGTGCGAAGGTGGCGCTGAATATTCTGTCCGCATTGTCGCCGCGCGATCTGATCGGGGCGATCCAGGCGGGGGACCGCGGGGCGCTGACGCGGGCGCCGGGCGTGGGGGCGAAGCTGGCGGTGCGGCTGTTGACCGAGTTGCGCGAAAAGGCCGGGGCGATGCCGGCAGGGGTTGGGTTCTCGCCGGTGTTGCCGCCGCCGGTGGGGGGGGTGGAGGCGGATGCGCTGTCGGCGATGATCCATTTGGGCTATCGCCGGGCGGAGGCGCAGAGCGCCATTGCCAAGGCTATGGAACGCCTGGGTGAGGGGGCGGCGCTGGATGCGGTGATCCGTGACGGGCTCAAAGAACTGGCGCGATGAGGGAAGAAAGCAGGATTCTTCTTTTTGTGAACAAAAAGAAGCAAAAAAACTTTATCCATTCGCCAGCTACGACCGCCGTGCCGCCCGGCGCAGAGTCAGAAAGTTTTTTTGCTTCTTTTTGTTCACAAAAAGAAGACCTTGCTGGCTTGCTCTCATGAGCGAGCGCACGGTTTCCTCCGCCCGCGCCGAGGAGGATGCCGCTGAAGCGACGCTGCGACCGCAGACCTTGGCGGATTTCACCGGGCAGAAGGCGAGCCGGGAGAACCTGGCGATCTTCATCGAGGCGGCGCGGCATCGTGGCGAAGCGCTTGATCATGTGCTTCTTCATGGGCCGCCGGGGCTGGGCAAGACCACGCTTGCGCAGATCGTGGCGCGCGAGTTGGGGGTGGGGTTTCGCGCCACCTCGGGGCCGGTGATCCAGCGGGCAGGGGATTTGGCGGCGATCCTGACCAACCTGCAGCCGCGCGACGTGCTGTTCATCGACGAGATCCATCGGCTACAGCCGGCGATCGAGGAGATCCTGTATCCGGCGATGGAGGATTTCCAGCTGGACCTGATCATCGGCGAGGGGCCGGCGGCGCGCTCGGTGCGCATCGACCTGGCGCCGTTCACCCTGGTGGGGGCGACGACGCGGGCAGGGCTTTTGGCCACGCCGTTGCGCGACCGCTTCGGCATTCCGCTGCGCCTGGTATTTTACACGCCGGAAGAGCTTGAACTTATTGTTTCCCGAGGAGCGACCAAGCTCAGCTTCGACCTCACCGCCGCGGGCGCGCGCGAGATTGCCCGGCGCTCGCGCGGCACCCCGCGCATTGCCGGGCGGCTGCTGCGGCGGGTGCGTGATTTCGCCTTGGTACAGAAGGCCGGGGCGGTGACGCAGGAGATCGCCGATGCCGCGCTGCTGCGGCTGGAGGTGGACCGGATGGGGCTGGATGCGATGGACCGGCGCTATCTCAGGCGCATGGCCGAGCATCATGCCGGCGGGCCGGTGGGGGTGGAGACCCTGGCCGCCGCCCTGGCCGAGGCGCGGGACACGCTGGAGGATGTGATCGAGCCCTATCTGATCCAGGAGGGGCTGATGCTTCGCACCAGCCGCGGGCGGATGCTGGGCGAGCGCGGCTGGCGCCATCTCGGCCTGACGCCGCCGAGCGGGCCGCAGGCGGTGCTCGACCTTTTGCCGGAAGACCCATGACGCCGCACCGCCATGCCGTGCGGGTGTATTTCGACGACACCGACGCCGGCGGCATCGTCTATCACGCCAATTACTTGCGTTTCGCGGAACGGGGGCGGACCGAGGCGCTGCGCGACATGGGGGTGCCGCACGCGGACATGACGGCCCTGCATGGCCTATTCTTCATGGTGCGGCGCATCAAAGTGGATTATCTGGCACCGGCGCGGCTCGACGATTCGCTGATCGTCGAGACCACGACGCTGGCTATGGGCGCCGCCACGGTGGATTTGCGGCAGGACGTGTTGCGCGGCGTGGAACTGTTGGCGCGGGTGGAGGCGATGTTGGTCTGTGGCCGGATGGCGGACCAGCGGCCGGCACGGATTCCGCCGCGCTGGCGTGAGGCGATGCGGCTGTTGGCGCAGGAATAGGGTTTCGCGGCCATGGATTGGCCGCGGGTGGAGCACAAAGGGACCATGATCCACACGCAGGATGATGGTCGGGATTGAAGGGACTAGACCGTGGATCGTGCCGTGGATGCGGTGAAGCTGGGTGCGACCGCCGACATGTCGCTGCTGGGGTTGTTCCTGCAGGCCGACATCGTTGTGAAGATCGTCATGCTGATGCTGATCGTGGCCAGCGTGTGGGTTTGGGCGATCGTGTTCGAGAAGGTCACCAGCCTGCGCCGGGCGACGCGGGCGGCGGATGGGTTCGAGGACCGCTTCTGGTCGGGCGGCAGCCTGGACGAATTGTATGACGCCGAAGGGGCCAAGCCGGCGCATCCGATGGCCGCGGTGTTCGGGGCGGCGATGACCGAGTGGCGTCGCAGCACGCGCGCCGCCGGGGCGGATATCGCGCATGGCTTCGCCCGCGAGCGGGTGGAGCGGGCGATGAACGTGACCATCTCGCGCGAGATGGAGGCGCTGGAGAAGTGGATGATCTTTCTGGCCTCGGTTGGCTCGACGGCGCCGTTCATCGGGCTGTTCGGCACGGTCTGGGGCATCATGAACAGCTTCTCGGCCATTGCGCAGATGCAGAACACCAATCTTGCGGTCGTCGCGCCGGGCATTGCCGAGGCGCTGTTTGCCACCGCGATCGGTTTGATCGCCGCTATTCCTGCGGTGCTGGCCTATAACAAAATCAGTACCGACCTCGCGCGCTTTGCCAGCCGGCTGGACGGGTTTGCCACAGAGTTCGGCGCCATCCTGTCACGGCAATCTGAGTCCAGGTTGGCCGAAGCCAGCGTGTCCGACGCCAGCAGCCGGACGCGCACCTGAGATGGCGATGTCGATGCCCAGCGGCAGTGGCGGCAAAGGTCGGCGGCGGCGCTACCAGCCGCTGGCCGAGATCAATGTCACCCCGTTTGTCGACGTGATGCTGGTGCTGCTGATCATCTTCATGGTTGCGGCGCCGCTGATGAACACGGCCGTGAATGTCGACCTGCCGAAGGCGGCGGCCTCACCGGTCAACCAGGACAGCGAGCCGCTGAACGTGTCTGTGGACGGCAAGGGGCAGGTGTTTCTGCAGGACCAGCCGATCCAACTCGATGAACTCGCGCCCAAGCTGACCGCGATCGCCAAGGAGCAGAAGGACCGCCGCATCTTCGTGCGCGGCGACCGCGCCAACAGCTATGGCACGATGATGGAAGTGATGGGGGTGATCATCCAGGGCGGATTCAGCAAGGTCTCGCTGCTGACCGATCCCTCCGGCACGCGCGCCTCGCCGGTCGTTCCCGCAGCACCCGCCGGCCCCGCCTCCCCGCGCCCGCCCGGGCGGGGTTGAGCGGCCAATCCCGGCGATTCCCGCCATGTCGCCGCTGCTCCGGCGCGGGGCCGCAATTTCGGGCGCGGTGCATGCCGTGGTGCTGGCCGGGCTGCTGCTGGGCCTGACATTGCGCCTGCCGGAGGAGCCGCCGGAAACGGTGACGGTCGATCTGGCCGAGGTGCAGGGCGATCCGAGCGAGACGCCATTGCTGAACCAGGTCGAGTCGCCCACCCCAGCCACGGTGCAGGCGCCTGACGTTGTGACCGCGCCGCCGGCGCCGGAGCCGCCGAGGCCCGAGCCGCCGCAGCCGCCCCCGCCGCCGCCTCCACCCCCGCCGCCCCCTCCGCCGCCACCCGCGCCGGAGCCGCCGCCCACGCCTGAGCCGCCGAAGCCGCAGCCCCCGAAGCCCGCGCCGACGCCCTCGCCGCCCTTACCCCCACCGCCGCCA
>CAXNGD010000226.1:0-5187 GCA_964201575.1 Acetobacterales bacterium
CAACCCCCCGCCAATCCGCCCCACCAACCCCGCCATCCCCGCCGCCCCCAGCAGCGTCGCCGCCGACAGCGGCGCAATCCCGCAATCCACCGCGTAGCTCACCATGTGGAACAACGGCCCCGAATGCGCCGCACAACAGGCGAAATACGTCCCCGCAACCGCCAGCAACTGCGGCGAGCGCAACGCCTCCCCGGCCGTGATCCCCCCCACCGCCACTCCGCCCGCGGCCACCGGCGCCGGCCGCAACAGCAACGCCGCCGGCAGGATCACCGCCCAGGCCAGCCCGCCCATCCCCATGAACGCCACCCGCCAGCCATATTCGCCAATCAACCAGGTCGCCAACGGCGCCATCAACAGCGACCCCATTCCCGTCCCCGCCGTCACCAGTGCTACGGCCGGCCCGCGATGCTTCTCGAACCAATGTGACGCGCTGGTGGTCAGCGGCGCCATATACGCCCCGGCCCCTGCCCCCCCGATCACCCCGAAAGCGATCTGCAATTCCAGGACCGACCCCGCCCGGCTGGCCAGCATCAGCCCCAGCCCGTGGATCGCGCCCCCGGCCAACACCACCGCCCGCGTGCCATACCGGTCCGTCAGCGCCCCCCAGCCGAACCCTGCCAGCCCCATCGCCAGGAACGCCATCATCGAGGCCCCTGCCACCGCCGTGCGCGACCACCCCTGGGCCGCCTCCAGCGGCGGCAGGAACACGCCCAGCGCCATCACGCTGCCCATACCGATACAGGTGATGGCAATCCCGGCGGCCACGATCACCCAGCCATAATGCCGTTCCATCAACGCGTCTCCCCCAGCAGCATTCCAGCATAACGCCGCAGGTGTGCCACCTGTCCGCGCGCCACCGTGACATCGCCCGCCGCCTTGGCCACCACGAAGGCGCCCTGCAGCACCGTCTGGGTGAACAGCGCCAGGCTGGCCACATCCCAGTCGGCAGTGGGACAATACGCCGCTTTCGCCGCCGCGATATCCGCCTCCAGCGTCGCCGCATGGCCGGCGATCGCGGCGCCGCAGGCATCGCGCAGCGCGGGATGGGTCGCGTGCACCTCCTGCACCAGCGTGCCGACGAAACAGGTACAGCTGGCCAGGTCGTCGGCCAGCAGCGTGGCGCGGAAATCGATGTAGGCCAGCACCCGGTCGCGCGGATCGGCCGGCCGGTGATACGCGGCACCGGCGACCAGCGCCCCGGTCACGTCGCCCCAATGGACGGCGGCGGCCACACCCAGCGCCTCCTTGGTCTTGAAATGATGAAAGAAACTACCCTTGGTCACCCCGGCCGCCGCGCACAGCTCGTCCACCGAGGTGGCCGCCCAGCCGCGCGCCCGCACCAGGTCCAGTGCAGCATCCAACAGCCGGGTGCGTGCATCGACAGCAGGGGCGGAGCGATGATCCATGCAGCCTCCATACCAACTGGATGGTATGCTTTCCAGCCGCCGAATTCGGCAATGAAAATGCAAAATATATTCCAAATGAGTCATAGCAAATTGCACGCCTGCTCCCCATATCACGTAGATAAGGCAGAAACGATCTGCGAGAGCGCGGGCAATTCCTCCCAGCGCTTTTAGGGCGCAATACAATGAAATTCCCAAGCTGGACCTCGACCGCCATCTGGAGCGGCCTGGGTGGCGCTGCCGCCATGACCATCCTCGGCTTCTCCACCCTGGGCTGGAGCACCGGCAACTCGGCCAACCGCATGGCCAGCGAACGCGCCAGCTCCGCCGTCGTCTCCGCCCTGGTCCCGTTCTGCGTCGCCAAGGCGAAGGCCGACACCGATGCCACCCGCATGACCAAGCTGCGGGCGGAGGCCTCGTCCTATTCCCGCAGCGACCTCGTGCGCAACGCCGGCTGGGCCACCCTGCCCGGCATGACCTCACCGGATTACGGCCTTTCCAGCGCCTGTTCCGAGACCCTGATGATCGCCGGGAGCTGAGAGCGATGTACGTCCTGCGGCCGGAACTCGGCACCAAAAGAGTCTGCGTGAGCTGCGCCGCCCGGTTTTATGACCTCGCCCGCGTGCCGGCGCGTTGCCCCATCTGCGCCACGGAACAGCCGCCGCCGCGCGTGCGCACCGCCCCCATCCCGCGCGGTGCCGGCATGCGCTGGTCCACCCGCGCCGTCCCTGCCGCCGCGGTTGACCCAGCGGAGGCCGCCGACGACGATGCCGTCCCCCTGCTCGACGCCGCCGACCCCGAAGACGCCGATGATGACGACGACGTCGAAGTCGTCGTCCCCGACGAGGATACCTGACCCGCGTGTACGTCCTGGTCCGCCACAGCGCCTACGCCACCGCCGCCGACCCAGCCTTCGAAGACGCGCTGGAACCGGCGGCGGTGACCGACGCCCAGGCCTACAACATCCGCGCCGCCGGCGGCGCGCTCTACCCCTCCCGCGCCGAAGCCGAAGCCGCCATCCCCGGTGCGCACGGCTACTTCGCCTCCTTCCGTATCGCGGGGGCGGAGCTGTTCGTCTTCGCGAAGTAAGCAAGGCTCTTCTTTTTCTGAAGAAAAAGAAGCAAGAAGACTTTCATCCATTGGCCCAACGTCGGACGCAGGGGCCAAACGGATAAAAGTTTTTTTGGTTCTTTTTTTCAAAAAAGAACGCCTTTCCTACCCTCCCTTTGCGGTGCAAAACTCCCCTCACGCCACCAGGGAGCCCGCACCATGTCCACCGAAACCCAGATCACCGCCTGGCTCGCCACCCAGCACCAGGCCATGATCGACCTGCTGCGCCAGACCGTGGACATCGACAGCGGCAGCTACAACAAGCCCGGCATCGACGCCGTCGGCGCCGCGATCGAGGCATATCTCGCCACCCAGGACATCCCCACCGAGCGCGTCAAACAGACCAAGCACGGCGACTGCATCCGCGCCATGGTCGGCGCCGAGCCGGTCTCCACCAGCCCCAACAACGCGCCGACCAACATCGTCCTGATGGGCCACCGCGACACCGTCTTCCCCGACGGCGAAACCCAGCGCCGCCCCTTCACCATCAAGGACGGCATCGCCTACGGCCCGGGCGTGGCCGACATGAAAGCCGGCCTGGTGATGAACGCCTTCGTCCTCGCCGCGTTTCGCAAATTCGGCGGCGCCCCGTCCCCCCTGGTCGGCCTGTTCACCGGCGACGAGGAAATCGGCTCCCCCGAAGGCCGCCCGGTGATCGAGGCCGAGGCACGCCGCGCCCGCGTCGTCTTCAACTCCGAGCCCGGCCGCGTCTCCGGCAACGTGGTCACCGGCCGCAAGGGCGGCGTCTTCTCCGCTTTCCGCATCACCGGCAAGGCCGCCCATTCCGGCGGCAACTTCATCGAGGGGATCAGCGCCATCGAGGAACTCGCCCGCAAGATCCAGGCCATCCATGCCCTCACCGACCTCGAGCGCGGCATCACCCTCAATGTCGGCCTCATCTCCGGCGGCCAATCCGTCAACACCGTCGCCCCCTGGGCCGAGGGCCAGATCGACCTGCGCTACATCCACCCCGCCGACCGCGACGAAATCATGGCCAAGATCGACGCCATCATCGCCAAGAGCTTCGTCCCCGGGACCCGCGCCGAGCTGACCATCAAGGGCGAGTTCCTCCCCCTCAACCAGACCCCCACGGCGAAGAAACTCTTCGAGCTCTACGTCGCATCCGCCGCCGACACCGGCTTCAAGACCGATGGCGAATTCACCGGCGGCTGCGCCGATTCCGGCTTCACCGCCGCCGTCGGCGCCCCCACCATCTGCGCCGTCGGCCCGGTCGGCGGCAAGGCGCACAGCCCCGACGAATTCCTCCACATCGACAGCCTGGTCCCCCGCGCCCAGGCGGTCGCCCGCGCCATCCTCAGGCTCGACGCCGCCGGGCTCTAAGCCCGCCATGCTCGACCTGCCCTTCGCCCCGCTGGCCTGGCTGGCCGATATCAGCCTGGGCGCGCTGGCCGTCGTGCTGTTCCTGCTGCTCCTCGCGGTCGTGGAGGCCGGCTTCCGCCTCGGCCACCGCGCCACCCGCATCGCGCCGGCCACGGAGGGTCAGCGCCAGGCCACCGCCGTCGTCACCGCCGGCATGTTGGGCCTGTTCGCCTTCCTGCTCGGCATCATGTTCTCGCTGGCCGCGGACCGCTACGAAACCCGCCGCCAGGGCGTGCTGGACGAGGCCAACGCCATCGGCACCGCCTGGCTGCGCTCCAGCCTCGCCGGCGAACACGCCGCCGCCCTGCGCGCCCATCTGCGCACCTACATCCCCCTGCGCATCGAGGCCGCACGCGGCATCCCCACCGCCGAAGACGACCGCCGCATCGCCGAGGCCACCAACCGCCTGCAAACCGAAATCTGGACCCTGACCACCCGCATTGCCACGGACGCCCCGAACGCGATCAGCGGCAGCGTCGTGAACGCAATGAACGCCATGTTCGACCTCGCCACCACCACCCGCCGCAACGCCCGCCACGGCGTCCCGCCCTACGTCCTGCGCCTGGTCCTCGCCGTCGCCGTCCTCTCGGTCGGCGCCCTGGGCTACCAGTTCGGCATCCACGCCCACCGCCAGCCCGCCATCACCGCCCTCCTCCTCCTCACCTTGACCATCGCCGTCTGCCTCGTCCTGGACATCGACTCCCCCACCCAGGGCAGCATCCACACCAACCCGGCCCCGCTGATCTGGACACTGGAGAGTTGGGGCGCGCCATAGCCTCTCGATGCGCGATCGATATGGCTTGACACGCGATCGCGAGTCATATCATCCTGATAATGGAACGTTGTAATTCAATCAGGAGAGTGTCATGCCCACCCCGAACCGCGCCGCCTGCCTCGCCGGCGCCGCCCTCCTCGCCACCGCCGGCTGCGCCACCACCCCTCCCAACATCAACGTGGAAGGCGACTGGCGCGACGCCGTCGGCAAGCTGGGCCTGTTCGCGCTGTATCCCCCGGCCGAGGATGTCCAGCCCGGCGACGTCTATCTCCACGTCCCGCGCAAGGATGATGGCCGCTTCGACCTCACCCGCATCACCTCCCTGACCTCCGGACAGTTGAAGCCGCACCTGATCGAGCAACAGCAGGGCCGCCTAGCAGCCTGTCGGAGTGGAGTAACTGATCATTCGGTCTGCACGAGTATCGATTGAGTTGGTTGGTGATCTGTGGCGCGGCGTAGGATGGTCGAAGCCGTGCTTGAGATGATTTTTGCCGTCTCGATCGGGCGGTGTCGTGCGGC
>CAXNGD010000227.1:0-5149 GCA_964201575.1 Acetobacterales bacterium
TCGTCGCCGGCGGGGCGACCGGACAGCACAGACAGAACCTCTTCACGCTGCGCCGCCGTCAACGTGTCCAGGCCAGACAGCCAGTTACGGAAAATCGCGTCGTCCATCGATGCGCTCCAAACAGGGCGTTTGACCGGATTCTACAGAGCGCATACGATTCGAGAACAGAGCCAAGTTTTTTGCTTCTTTTTTTCAAAAAAGAAGTGCTTGCTTTTACTTGGCGGCCAGGGCGATGGCTCGCTTGACGGTGTCCGAGTCTCCGATGTGGTTGGCCAGGAGGAGGACGAGTTTGGCGTCCAGGCGGCGGGAGGCTTCGGGGGTGAGGTCGCGGTGGGCGTTCATCAGGGCTTCAAAGACGCTGTCAGGGTCTTGAAGGTTCGGGGTGGTGATCAGGTCAGGCATAGGGCTCTCCGGCGGGCGGCGTCGATGGCGGTGGGGTCCAGGCGGTGCCAGCGGGCGGCGATGTGCTGGTCCGGGCGGATGAGGATGACGTCGCCGTCCTGGGCGCCGTAGCGCTGGGCGGCGAGGCCTTGGGCGGGGAGGTGGAGCGGGGTGATCCCGTCTGGCATGGCGGCGGTGGGGGGGGCGAAGATCAGGGCGGTGAAGCCTTGGGCGAGGTGGTGGAGGAGCCAGCCGGCTTCGATGGGGGCGTCGGCGGCGGGGGTGCCGGGGGGGAGGCCCTGGGGCCAGGGGGCGTCGTCGGGGGTGTTGAGGGGCGAGGCGGTGTAGGCGACGGGGCGGGAGAGGCGGCCGGAATTGACCAGGGGGCGGGCGAAGGGGTGGTGCTCGGCCAGGGCGAGGATGGCGTCGCGGTAGGCGTGGGCGGCGTCGTTTTTGGGGGTGATGAAGTCGGTGCTGCGGGTGGAGTTCAGGATGTTCTCGTCGGCGGCGGGGATGCGTTCGGTGTCGTAAGAGTCGAGGAGGGCGATGGGGGCTTGGCCGCGTAGGACGGCGTCGAGTTTCCAGGCGAGGTTGTCGGCGTCCTGGATGCCGCCATTGCCGCCGCGGGCGCCGAAGGGGCTGACCTGGTGGGCGGCGTCGCCGAGGAAGATGGTGCGGCCGTGGCGGAATTTTTCGAGGCGGCGGCAGCGGAAGGTGTAGACGCTGACCCATTCGAGTTCGAATTCTGTATAGGGGCCGAGCATGGCGGCGACGCGGGCGCGGACTTTGGCGGGGTCCCTTTCGGCTTCGGGGTCGGCGTCCCAGCCAAGTTGGAAGTCGATGCGCCAGACGTTGTCGGCCTGGCGGTGGAGCAGGACGGAGCCGGCGGGGTGGAAGGGCGGGTTGAACCAGAACCAGCGTTCGGCGGGGAAGGGGGCGCGCATGGTCACGTCGGCGATGAGGAAGCGGTCGCGGAAGGTCTTGCCTACGAAGGGGAGTTGCATGGCTTCCCGGATCGGGCTGCGGGCGCCGTCGGCGGCGAGGAGCCAGTCTGTGTGGAGTTCGTAGGTGCTGTCTGGGGTTTCGACGGTGAGGGTGACGTGGTCCTGGTGCTGCGCGGTGGCGGTGACGCGGGATTTCCAGCGGAGGTCGACACCGGCGGCGCGGCAGGCTTGGACCAGGATTTCCTCGAGGTGATACTGCTGGAGGTTGATGAAGGCGGGGAATTCGTGGCCCGGTTCCTGGAGGAGGTCGAAGGCGAAGACCTGTTTGTCGCCGGCGAAGACGCGGCCGGTGTTCCAGGTGACGCCTTTGGCCAGCAGGGCGTCGCCGAGGCCGAGGCGGGAGAAGATCTCGAGGGTGCGCTTGGCGTGGCAGATGGCGCGGCTGCCGACGCTGACGGTGTCGTCGTCGTCGAGCAGGATGACGGGCTGGCCGCGTTGGGCGAGGTCGAGGGCCGCGGTGAGGCCGACCATGCCGCCGCCGACGACGATCACCTTGTGGTGGGCGCCGGGGTCGGTCACGGGGCGGAAGGGGTAGCGGGGGGGTTGGTTGGGCATCGGAACGTCCCAAGAAAGGTCTTCTTTTTCTGGAGAAAAAGAAGCAAAAAGACTTTCTATTCATTTGCACGGCTGGTGGGTTTTTGAACGCGGCGCAAGTGGATAAAAGTTTTTTGGTTTTTTTTTCAAAAAAGAACGCGCTTACCTCTTGATTTCACCATCTTGGGTCTTCCCTTGCAACGCCTTCCACATCTCCACATCCCGCTCTGCGGTCCAGATGCGCGGCGTATCGATGCCGTGGGCCTCGTCGAAGGCGCGGCTGACGTTGAAGGGCATGCAGTGGTCGAAGATCACCCAATGGCCGAATTGTGGGCGCATCTTGTCGGTGGCTTCGGCATAGATGCTGCGGAGATCGGCACCTTTGGCGACGGCGGCGCGGACGATGGCGAACAGGGTGCTGGTGAATGCTTCTGTGCCGTCGAGCGCTTCCTTGACCTCGGCGGCGTTGAGCAGGGCGTGGCCACGGCCGGGGACCATCTTTTCGGCACCGAGTTCGCGGAGTTTGGCGATGGTCGAGGGCCAGTCGGTGAAGTGGGCGTCGCCGCAATAGGGGGTGGCGCCGAATTCGACGGTGTCGCCGGCGAAGAGGACCTTCTCTTTCGGCAGCCAGACGATGGTGTCGCCGGCGGTGTGGGCGCGGCCGATATGGATGATCTGGGCTTCGCGGTCGCCGAGCCAGAGTGACATGCGCTTGTAGAAGGTCTGGGTGGGCCAGGTGAGGCCGGGGATGCTCTCCTTGCCGCGGAACAGGCGGGGGAAGCGGCCGATCTCGCTGTCCATGTCCTGTTGGCCGCGTTCGACGATCATGTCGCGGCAGACGTCGGAGCAGATGATGCTGTGCGCGGGATAACCGGTGGCGCCGAGGACGCGGACGGCGTGGTAGTGCGAGAGGACGATCTGCTTCACCGGCTTGTCGGTGACGGTGGCGATCTTGGCCTGGACTTCGGCGGCCATTTTGGGGGTGGCCTGGGCGTCGACGACGATGACGCCGTCAGGGCCGACGATGATGCCGGAGTTGGGGTCGCCTTCGGCGGTGTAGGCGTAGAGGCCCGGGCCGAGTTCGTCGAAGGAGATCTGCTTTTCGGTCATGTCGTTGGTCGAGGCAAAGCCGGACATTTGTTCTTGCTCCCAGGTCGCCGTTCGCATCTAGCACACAACCGGCTACGCTGCGCGGAAGACGCGCGGGTAGTTGCTGATGGAACGAAATGCAAGCCGGGGTGCCCTTGGACTGCGAACGCTGGGGGCGCGGACGATGCTGAGCCGGCGAACCGTGCTGCGGGCGAGCGCCATCTCCTGCCTGGTGTCGGGGACCGCCGCTGCGGGAGTCACGGCCGCGGCCGCCGGGTTTCACATGCCGGACGAGGCGGTGGCGCATGAGCGCAGCTTCATGCAATGGCCGGTCAGCCGCGCCACCTATGGCGATGCGTCCAGCCTTGCCAGCGTGCAGCAGGTGATTGCCGATATTGCCAATGCCATCGCGGCGTTCGAGCCGGTGGTCATGCTGATGGACCGGTCGTATGAGGCCGCCGCCCGCAAGCGCCTTTCGGGCCGGGTCGCCATCTGGGACATCCCAACCGATGACCTGTGGTGCCGCGATTCCGGCCCGGCCTTCGTGGTTGATGGCCGGGGCGGGCTGGCGGTGACGCAGTTCAACTTCAACGGCTGGGGCGGCAAGCAGGCTCATCCCAACGACGGGAAGGTCGCCCAGCGAGTCGCCGACCGACTGGGCGTGAAGGTGTTCGACGCCGGCCTGGTGGGCGAGCCCGGCGGGGTGGAAACCGATGGCGCCGGCACGCTGATCGCCCATGAGAGCAGTTGGGTGAACCGCAACCGCAATCCCGGCGATCGCGCCGCGGTGGAGCGCCTGCTGCTGGCCACCACCGGCGCGCGCAAGGTGATCTGGGCGCCGGGGATCAAGGGGGCGGACATCACCGATTATCACATCGATGCCCTGGCCCGCTTCACCGCGCCGGGCCAGGTGCTGATCCAGATGGGTGAGCGGATCGACCCCGACGACCCCTGGTCGCGCGCCGCCTTTGCCACCCGTGCCATCCTGGCCGCGGCCACCGATGCCGCCGGACGGCGCCTGAACCTGGTCACTCTGCCCGAGCCGGAACATCCGCGGGTGCCGACGCCGAACTTCGTTGCGTCGTACGTCAATTACTACGTCTGCAATGGCGCGGTGATCGCTTCGCAGTTCGGCGACACGGCGGCCGATGCGGGTGCCGCGGCCACCCTGGCGCGGCTCTATCCGAGGCGGGAGATCGTGATGCTGAACACCGATCCGCTCGGCGAAAGCGGCGGCGGGATCCATTGTGCCACGCATGAACAGCCCCACGTCTGATGGCCGCCCTTGGTTTGTGATGAGGCAAGGCAAGGGCAGGGTTTCACCCTGC
Source organism: Acetobacterales bacterium (assembly GCA_964201575.1). Taxonomy (GTDB): domain Bacteria; phylum Pseudomonadota; class Alphaproteobacteria; order Acetobacterales; family Acetobacteraceae; genus CAMDGX01. The sequence continues at coordinate 4,337 of CAXNGD010000227.1, forward strand.
ACCCACCAAAGGCCGGCGGCCTTTGGAAACCATGACTTTGAAGATATGAAGGTCCAGGGGCTTGGGCCGTCCCGCGCAAGCGTGCCTTGCACGACGCGGGTTTGGGCAGAGCCCAGGCTTGCCTTCGGCGATGCCTTTCGAACTTTACCCGACACCAGCGAGGAGCCGTTCCATGGATAGTCTGTTGCCCGCCGCCCACCGCATCGGCGCCTTGTTGAAAGCGTCGGGGGCCAAGATCGCGGTCGCCGAATCCTCAGCGGGCGGGTTGATCTCCGCCGCCCTGCTCGCGGTGCCTGGCGCCTCGGCGTATTACCTCGGGGGGGTCGTGGTCTACACGCGGCTGTCGCGCAACCTGTTGCTTGAGCTGTCGGACGACGAATTGCGCAGTGTGCCGCCGAACTCCGAGGGCATGGCGGCGTTGCTGGGCAAGTCCGTGCGGTCGCGGTTCGAGAGCACCTGGGGACTGGCGGAGACGGGCGCGGCGGGGCCGTCCGGCAATCGGTATGGGCACCCTTCGGGGCGCGGCTGCTTTGCCGTGGCCGGGCCGCTTTCGGCGAGTATCCAGGTGGATACTGGCATCGATGACCGGGCGGAGAACATGCGCCTGTTCGCGGCAGCGGCGCTGGACCTGTTTGAGCGCGTGTTGCAAGCCTGAACCGATGGACGAGCTGGCGTTCCACCGGGCGCTGTTCCGACCGGGCACGATTGTTGATGTGGGAGCGCATGACGGCGACCTGACCCTGCCGCTCGCCGCGCTGCCTGGCGCGCGGGTGCTGGCGTTTGAGCCGTTGCCACCGGCGTTTGCGCGGCTAG
>CAXNGD010000228.1:0-5122 GCA_964201575.1 Acetobacterales bacterium
ACGATCGCCGCACCATGGTCCAGCGGGCGCACCAGCAGCGGGGCGGCGGTGTTATCCATGATCAGCGGAATGCCGAGCTTGCGGCCGATGGCGGCCACTTCGGCGATCGGGAAGACGCGCAGCTTCGGGTTCGGCAGGGTCTCGGCGTAATAGGCGCGGGTGCGGTCATCGGTGGCCCGCGCGAAGGCCTCGGGGTCCTCGGGGTCGACGAAGCGGACTTCGATGCCCTGGTCCTTCAGCGTGTTGGCGAACAGGTTCCAGGTGCCGCCGTACAGGTCCGTGGAGGCGACGATGTTGTCGCCGATCTTGGCCAGGTTCTGCACCGCCATGGCCGTCGCTGCCTGGCCGGATGCCACCGCCAGTGCGGCCACGCCGCCCTCGAGGGCTGCGACGCGCTTTTCCAGCGCATCCTGGGTGGGGTTCATGATGCGGGTGTAGATGTTGCCCAGTTCCTTGAGCGCGAACAGGTTGGCGGCGTGTTCGGTGCTGTTGAACTGGTAGGAGGTGGTTTGATAGATCGGCACCGCAACGGCCGTGGTGGCCTCGTCGCGCCGCCAGCCGGCATGCAGGGCGAGCGTTTCGGGATGGTTGGACATGGACGCCTCCTCGGTTCGATTGGGGGCAGTTCAACCCCTGTTTGCTGTCCGGCGCAAGTGGAATGGGTATTTCACGTTTGGTATTTGTGGTTGCAGCATCGCTCATGCCTCCCGCAGCCGGCCGCGCTCGATGTGCAGCACCCGGGTTGCGATGGCGCGGACGAAGTAGCGGTCGTGGGAGACCAGGACGCAGGTCGCTGCGTGGGTCAGGATCTCGGCTTCGAGGCGTTCTTGCCCTGGAATGTCCATGTGGTTGGTGGGTTCGTCCATCAGGTAGAAATTCGGCTCGGCCAGGCGCAGGGCGAGCAGGCCGAGGCGGGCCTTCTGGCCGGGGGATAGTTTCGATATCGGGCGCTTCTGGGTCTCCACATCGAAGCCGGCGCCGGCGAGCAGGCTGAGGCTGCGCTGGTCGCCGAGGCGGAAGGTGCCGGCGATGAAGCCGATTGCGGTGTCGGTTGCTGGCAGCTGGGACATTTGCTGGTCTATGTAGCCTGTGATGACGCTGGGGGCGATGGTCAGGCCGGGGGTGGCGTTGGCGCGCAGCAGGCGGACGAGTTGGGATTTGCCCGTGCCGTTGGCGCCGGTGATGACGATGCGGTCGGATTGGAAGATGCGAAGTTTGCCGGTGCGGAACAGGGGGGTGCCGGTTGGAGTGGTGACCTGGATGTCGTCCAGGGTGATGAGGACTTTGGCGTGGGTGCCGCTGTTGGCCAAGCGTACTTCGCCGGTGCGCTGTTTGGCGAGCGGACGGGCGGATTGCTCGATTGCTTCGGCGCGGGCGTTGAGCTGCTTGGATTTCTTCAGCAGCAGGTCGCTGCCGCTGTTGACGCCGACGTTTTTCAGTTTGCCAGCGTTGGTGCGCAGGCGGTCGGCTTCCTTCATTTCGCGGGCGAAGACCAGTTCCTGGCGGGCATCGTCGGCGGCCAGCAGGTCGCGGGCGGCGGTGTATGGGTGGGCGTAGAGGCGGGAGGATTCGGGGCGGAGGACGAGGGTGTGGGTGGTGGTGTTGTCCAGGAAGGCGCGGTCATGGCTGGCGATGAGCATGCCGGTGTTCGGGGTCTGGAAGCGCAGCCAGTCTTCCAGGACGGCGAGGCGGTTCAGGTCCAGATGGTTGGAGGGTTCGTCGAGCAAGAGCAGGTCGGGTTCGGTGATCCAGGCGCGGGCGATCAGGGCCATGCGTTGCCAGCCGCCGGAGAGGGCGGCGAGTTTTCGATGATGCAGTTCGGCGGGGGCGGCGAAGGTTTCGAGCAGGAGGTCGATGCGCCATTGGTTGGCGTCGCGTTCGGCGGGGGGGAGGGCGCGGCGGATGGTTTCGTTGAAGGTGAGGTCGAGGAGGTTTTCGGGCACGTCCTGTTCGACGAAGGCCAGGCGGAGGCCACGGCGGCGGGTGATGGTGCCGCTGGTCGGTTCGGACTGGCCGGCGAGGCAGCGCAGGAGGGTGGATTTGCCGCCACCGTTGGCGGCGATCAGGCCGATGCGGTCATCGGGGTGGATGGTCAGGTCGAGGCCGGTGAAGAGGGGGCGCGGGGCGGCGATGGCCAGGGCGCGGAGGCTGAAGAGGCTCATGGTCTGGGGGTCCCGTTCGCTCGCAGGGCGAGGCGATTGCTGCTGAAGGCGCGAAGCGGGTTTGGCAGGAGAGGTTCCGGCGTCAGGCCCGCCCCGCCGCGAGAGGCGACGGGGCCTGGCAGGGGCCACGGGTGCGGGGCTGGCGGTGTCTGGTCATGCAGCCCTCCTGTCGCTGGGTGTCTGGGGCGAGAGGTAAGGCGGAATGGCGGGCGGCGGCAAGGGGTGGCGAGGAGGAATCTTGAAACCTTGACGACATAGTTGGCGGGTAGAACGGGTATGCCTCCATTCGGGGGATTCAACGATCGACCCAAAAAGGGTGCCGCGATGTCCTATTGGTTTCTCAGCCGAATTCTCAGTGCCGCCTTGCTGTGCGGCATGCTGGCCGGACCCGTGATGGCTGGACCGATCCTGCCGGTCAGCTATGACATGGCGAACGGGCATGGCCATCCGTCTGGCGGGTGGCGGAACTACTGGGACAAATCCTATGACGGGCTCGGTTCGGTCACGACGGATAATGCGCCGCTGACCGGGGGGCTGGGCGACCTGGTGGACGGGGTGATTCCGACGCTGAACTGGAATTTTGTCGAGAACAACGAGGGGACCGGCCCGTATGTGGGCTGGATCAACGTCAACCCGACCATCCTGTTTCATTTCGATGCCGGCGAGATCATCGAGGAGGTCTATATCCCCACCGACGATTCGCATGGCCAGGGCGGGGTGAGCCCGCCGAGTGCGGTGGTGATCAACGGGGTCAGCTATGCTGTGGTGCGCCAGGACCCGTCATCGCGGACGCCGTTTGCCATTGGCGTGACCGGGCTGGCGCTGAGCGGCACGGTGAGCGTGCAGCTGATGCGCGATACGCCGTGGGTGTTCATCAGCGAGGTGCAGTTCGCCGGGCAGGAGAGTGTGATCGCCAGTGCTACTGACGTTCCCGAGCCCGGGACGATGATGTTGCTGGCCGGGGGGCTGGTTGGGTTGGCGGGGGTGCGGCGGCGGATCGCGGCGCGGTAGGCTCTGGCTCGGACGCTGGCGGGCTGATTAATGTTTTGATATCATAATAAAATGGACGCGTCAGGGACTGGCGCGTCATTCGGCTTTTTTGCGCCAGGCGCGGGCGGCGGCGCGGACATAGGCGGGGAGTGGGCGGTCGCTTGGCAGGGGGGTGCCGGGAGGCACGGCGCGCGGCTTGGGCGGGCGCTTGGGGCGGATGCGCTTGGCTTTGGGTGGCGGGCGGATCGCGGGCGGGGGCTCGATGCCGAGCATGTGGCAGAGCGGGCGCAGGATGCGGCCGGCGCGAGGGACCTGGGTCAGGAATTCGGCCATCTCGGGCTGGGCCAGCAGGTGCTGGAGCTGGCTGGCGTGGCCGCGGACGTGGTGGTCGGTGCGGCCGGCGAGCCAGGCGCGGCCTGCGGGGAAATAGGGTTTTTGCGGTGCTTGGGTGGTGCGCGGGCGGGACGGGCGCAGGGCCGGCAGGGTGTTGTTTTTCCAGCGTGTGTAGAGGGTGACGAGGCGGGCGGCGGCGCGGCCGATGCGGTTGTAGGCGGCCAGGAAAACGGGCGTACGGGGGGTGTGATGGTTCACATGCGGCGCCAGCGCCGAGCGCATCCCCGCGAGGATCGCCATGAGGCGGTCCAATATGTTTCCCATGTCAGTGAATATATATGAATGACGCTGAGGCGTCAATGGTTATATTCCAGTTTGCTGAAAGTTTTTTTGCGAGCTTGATGGGGCGGCCGGATTGCGCCTTCCTTCGCAGGGCGTGCGTGGGCTGTCACGATCGCGGGGTATGGTGCGTCGTCATGGTGACGCAGAGGGAGCAGGGATGATGCGGGATCGCTATGGCGAGGCTCTGACGACGGGGTCGGTGGCGGCGCGGGACGCTTATGTGGCGGGGTGCGATCTGTTGCTGTCGACCAATCTGGGGGCCGAGGCGGCGCTGGAGCGGGCGGTCCTGGAGGATCCGGGGTTTGTGGCCGGGCATGTGGCGCTGGCGCGGGCGTTGCAGATGGCCGGGCGGATGGGGGAGGCGCGGGCGAGCCTGGCGGCGGGGCGGGCGCATCTGGACGGCGCGACGGCGCGGGAGCGGAGCCAGTTCGGCATTTATGAGACGCTGCTGGGCGGGGATGCGATGGGAGCGCTGGCGGCGGTTCGGGTGCATGCGGGCGAATGGTCGCGCGATGCGATGGCGCTGGCGCCGGCGACGGGGGTGTTCGGGTTGATCGGGTTCTCCGGGCTTTCGGGGCGGGAGCGGGCGCAGCTTGAGCTGCTGGCGCCGCTGGCCGGCGCGTATGGGGATGATTGGTGGTTCCTGGCGGCGTTGGCCTTCGCGGAGATCGAGATGGGCGAGGTGACGGCGGGGCGGGCGCATGTGGACCGGGCGATGGCGCTGAACCCGCGCCATGCCGGCGGGGCGCATATCAGCGCGCATGGGCATTACGAGGCCGGCGATGTGGCGGATGGGCGGGCGTTCCTGCGCGGGTGGCTGGAGGGGTATGCGCCGGAGGCGGCGCTGCACAGCCATTTGAACTGGCATTTGGCGCTGTGGGCGATGCAGCGGGAGGAGTTCGGCGCGGCCTGGGCGATCTGGGAGGGGGCGCTGCGGCCGGGGGTTTGCCGGGGGCCGGGGATCAACCAGGTGACGGATGCGGCTTCGTTTTTGTTCCGCGTTGGTCTGGCGGGGGAGACGGTGGATGGGGGGGTGTGGCGGGAGGTTTCGGAGGCGGCGGGGCGGCTGTTCCCGCAGCCCGGGGTGAGTTTCATTGACCTGCATTCGGCGCTGGCGGCGGCGATGGCGGGGGATGGGGAAAGGCTGGCACGGTTCTCGGAGGGGGTGCGCGGGCCGGCGGGGGATTTGGTGGCGGTGGCTTCGGCGGGGTTTGCGGCGTTTGCGCGGGGGGATTGGGCGGGGGTGGGTTCGGAGTTGGGGGGGGTGTTGGGGGCGCATGAGCGGTTTGGGGGGA
>CAXNGD010000229.1:0-5116 GCA_964201575.1 Acetobacterales bacterium
GCTTTTCCGGCTGCCCGGCGCGGCGCGTTGCCCGGCGGTTTCGAGCGCGGCACGGAGTTGGGGGCGGAAGGTTTCCCAGGGAATGAGTTTGTTCAGCGCCACCAACGGGTCGGGTTTGGCGTCGAGGGTTTCGTAACGATGGGAAAGACCGAAGAAGCCGGGCTGGGTCATCGGGAATCCAATCGGGCGGGGTGGTTGCCCTTTTGAATCGGAGATTGAGGCTGGGGGCCAGGCGAATTTTTAGAGGTGCCCTTAATAAAGACTGAATCCGCGACTTCGGTCAGCGAAACATTCATTTCTGGTTAACTGTTGTGAACCACTCGGACTGGCGATGCATTCTGCATGGCGGAATGCGAGGCAGCACGCGCGAATTGCGACAATCGGTCGATCGGCTCGCGGCTTGATCGGGATCAACGCCAGGCGGCGGGCAAGCGCCTAGGCAGGGAGTCGCAACCGTCCCAAGGAGATGTCCGATGCCGCACCGCAGCCAGCCAACCGTCTGGGTCCTCGTCGCCGATGGCGCGCATGCCCGCGTTGTCGTCCCGGCGGAGCGCGAGGGCCTGTTCTCCACCCTCATTGCCTTCGACCCCACCAGCGCCCGGCTGCACCGCGATGCCGCCGCCGGCCCAGTGGAACTGCGCTACGAGGGGGCGACGCCCGGGCATTATGCCGAGAAGTCGGCGCGCAATCCCAAGGTGTTGGGCGAGCAGGGCTTCGCCGCGTCGGTGGCCGAGCATGTCAACGCCCATGCGCTGAATCATAACTTCGACCAGTTGGTCCTGGTGGCGCCTGGCCGCACGCTGCATCATTTGCGCGAGGCGCTGTCGTCGCAGGCATCCGCTATGGTGGTCGGATCGGTCAGCAAGGATTTCGCCAAGCTGGCGGACCATGATGTTTCGCCGCATTTGGCGCAGTGGTGGCTTGCGCCGCCAAACTGAGCGGGCCGGCGCGAAGCCTTTCTTTACCTTTGTCACGGAGACTGCATGCGCATGTGAGCCGGAAAGATTCATATGGCGAGGTCACGACTCCAACGGGCCTGTCATGATGGCAACACGAGGTGACCGCCCTATGATGCGCATGACACTCCCCGGCACGAAAATCCGTGCCAGCCACGCCGTTTCCTGGAACCGCAAGGCGGTTCTGGCGCGGTCCGTAGCCTTGGCGGCCCTGTTGGGCGTCACCGGCTGTAGCAATGTCTCCGCCATGTTCCAGGCTGAGCCGGACGCGTCAGTGAAGCTGGCGGGCATCTTCCTCAATGCGGGAGCGCCCGACGCGGCGCTGCGCGCGGCCGATGAGGCGCTGACGCGCCAGCCGCGCAACCCTGCCGCATTGCAGGCGCGTGCCGACGCGCTGGCCCGGATGGGCGAGGCGGAACAGGCGCAGCAGGCCTATGCCGCGCTGATCGCCGCCAACCCGTCGGACATTGCGCCGCGCATCGCGCTGGGCCGCATCCTGATCCAGACCAACCCTGTTGCCGCCGAACAGGTCTTCGCCGATGTGCTGGCGCGCCAGCCCGCCAATGCGATCGCCATGAACAATATCGGCATTGCCCGCGACCTCCAGGGCCGGCACGCCGAAGCCCAGGCGGCCTATCGCGCCGCGCACACGGCGGATCCGAAGATGACCGGTGCCAGCGTCAATCTGGGCCTGTCCCAGGTCATGGCCGGCGAGATGAACGATGCGGTGCGCACGCTGACACCGCTGGCGGCGCTGGATGATGCACCGCCGACCGTGCACGAAAATCTCGGCGTCGCCCTGGCGGCCACCGGCCAGACCGCAGAGGCCCGGCGCGTGCTCGGTCGCGTCATGTCGCCGACAGAGATTGCCGATGCGCTGGCGCAGGCCCGCGGCATCGGCACCCAACAGATCGCGGCGGCCCGCCCGGCGCCCACGCCGCCGCGCGCTCTCGCCGCCATCACGCCACCGCCGGCCCCGGCTGCTGCGCCCCCGGTTGCGGCGCCTATAGTTGCGGCGCCCCCTGCTGCACCGCCTGTTGCCGCGGTACCCATCGCCCCCCCCGTTCCAGTGGCGGCCCTTGCGGTTCCCGCCGCGTCGGTCGCAGCCGTGCCACAAGCGGCGCCTGATGCCGCGCCGCAAGCCACCGCATCGGCTACCACCGAGCGCCCGGCCGAGCCCCTGCGCCCAACCGGCATCCCGATGGCGATGCCGATCGCGCTCGGCACCGCGTCCATTGCTCCCCCATCCGCCAGCCCCGCCGCCCGGCCCGGTGCCGCCTATGCCCAGCTCGCCATGGCCCAGTCGGCCGGCCGTGCCCGCACAAGGTGGGAGGAGATCCGCACCAGCCAGGAGAGCCTGTTGCGCGATCGCCGACCGGTCATCGCCGCCAGCAGCTTCCGCGACCAGGCCGTCTGGGCGGTGCGCACCGGCCCGTTCGCCACGCCGCGCCAGGCCGAGAATTTCTGCTTGCAACTGCGCAATGCCGGCCAGGATTGCTGGGCCGTGGTGCCGACGCCCGACGAGCCGGCGGCGGAGATCGCAGCTCCGATCGCCATAGCGCAGGCTGTCGCCGCTGCTCCGCCCCCGCCTGCACCTGTCCAGGCGGCTGAGCGCACGCCCGCCGCCACGCCAGCCGCTGTTCCGGCGGCGGCGCCTGTTGCGTCGGCACAGCCGGCCACCCCCGAACCGTCGGCTGGACGCAGCGCCTTTGCCCAGCTGGCCGCCGCGGACAGCGCCGCCGGAGTCGAAGGCGAGTGGGAACGCCTGCGCCGCAAGATCGGACCGTTGCTACAGGATCGCCAGCAGATCACCCAGACCGCCGAAGTTGGCGGTCGCCAGGTCTGGCGCCTGCGCACCGGGCCGTTCCAACAGCCGCGCGAGGCCGAGGCGTTCTGTGCCGAGGTGCGCGCCGCCGGGGGAAAATGCTGGTCCGGCGCGGGCAGCTGATCCGCACTCGCTGACCGGCCGCCTGGCTTAAGGCGGCGCCTCGTCCCCTCGTCCGGGCCATTGCTGGAGCACGCGCTCGACCGCCATGGCCGGGCCGAACAGGAACCCCTGGCCGGCATCGCAGCCGGCGCTGCGCAGCAGGTCGGCCACCTCCACCGTCTCGACCCCCTCGGCCACCACGCGCAGCCCGAGCGCATGGCCCAGCCCGATGGTGGCGCGCATCAGCTTGAGCGCTTCCGGCAGGTCCGCCATGCGGGAAACGAAGCTGCGGTCGATCTTCAGTTCGGTGAACGGCAACCGCAACAGCGCCGGCAACGTGGCATAGCCGGTGCCGAAATCATCCATCGCACAGCCAACCCCGCGCTGGCGCAGCGTGCTCAGCACCGCGGCGGCGCGGTCGGGATCGGCGAAAGGCTGGCCTTCGGTGATCTCGACCACCAGCGCCTCGGCCGGCAGCCCGGCAGCCGCCAGCGCGGCGGCAATCGCGTCCGGCAGGGCGGGATCGTCCAGCAGCGCCGGCGACACGTTCACCGCCACCGTCGCATCCGGATGCCGCCGGCGCAGCCGCACTACGGCAGCCAGCGAGTCGCGCAGCACGCCTTCAGTCAACCGGCCGATCAGTCCGCAGCTTTCGGCCAGCGGGATGAAGGTCTCGGGCGCAATGGCGCCGAGGGCGGTATCGGTCCAGCGCGACAGCGCCTCCACCCCGATCAGCGCCCCGCTCGCCAGCGCCACCTTGGGCTGGTACTCGGTGCGCACATCGCCGGCCAACAGCGCCGCGGCCAGCATGGCGGCGGTGGGCATAGCGGCGGTCGGCATCGCGGCCGTCGGCATCGCGGCCGTGGGCATCGTGGCGTCCGGGTTGGGCGTTGAGGGGGACAATGCTGCTCGCGCGCGGGTTGCAAGCCGGTATTGATGCACATTCGTGGCCATTTAACGACATCCATCGCCATCGCGCGCGGCACCCAAGCTCAGGGCCTCAGCGGCACACAGTTGCGCCGTCCCGCCATCATGCAATCCTCCACCCGCGCCACCTCCGCCAGATGGCGCGCCAGCACATAGCCGCCCGCGACCAGCACCAGCAGCAGCACCAGCGCCACCAGCGCGCGGCCCCGCGATGGCGGCGGCGGTTCCTCCGCGCTCACGGCACCACGCACGGCGGTTGACACGGTGACAGCCCGCCGGTCACTTCGCACCATGAAACGATGGCTGCCATTGCTCGCCCTGCTGTTGTGCTGGCCACTCCCATCGTGGGCGATTGGCCAGGCACGGCATTTCACCACAAGCGACGGCGTACGGCTGCATTACATCGAGGCCGGCGTGGCGACCGCGCGCACCCTGGTGTTCATCCCCGGCTGGACCATGCCGGCCTGGATCTTCGAACGCCAGCTCGCCAGCTTGTCGCGTCAGTTCCGCGTCATCGCCTTCGACCCGCGCAGCCAGGGCGACAGCGCTATCGCGCCCTCCGGCCATGACCACATCCGCCGCGGCCGCGACATCGCCGAGCTGATCGCCCGGCTTGGGACGCAACCGGTGGTGCTGGTCGGCTGGTCGCTCGGCGTGCTCGACTCGCTGGCCTATCTGCGGCTGCATGGCGACACGAGGCTCGCCGGCCTGGTGCTGATCGACAATTCGGTGGGCGAGGATCCGCCCCCGGTGCTGCCGCCCGAGGCCGCCGGCCCTCCGGGCGTAAAGCCGCCGCGCGAGGTCCAGGTGCGCCGCTTCGTGCGCGGCATGTTCGCCCACAAGCCGCCGGATGCCTGGCTGGAACGCCTCGCCCAGGCATCGCTGCGCACCCCGGAGAAGGTCGCCGCTCAGCTCCTGGCTTATCCGGTGCCGCGGAGCTGGTGGAAGGAGTCGCTCTATTCCACCGCCCGTCCGGTGCTTTATATAGTGCGGCCGAAATGGACCGGACAGGCCGAGAACGTCCGCGCCAGGCACCCCAGCGCCGAGGTCATCCTGCTCGACAATTCCGTCGGCCATGCGCTGTTCGTTGATGATCCAGCGGGCTTTGACACAAGGCTGCGCGATTTCCTGCGGCGGCGAGTGTGGCAGTAGGAAGCATGTTCTTTTTTGAAAAAAAGAACCAAAAAACTTCGCTCATATTGCGAACTCTGTTGGCGGATGAGAGACTCGTCGGATCGCGGGGGACGGAGCTGGTTTGATGGGTGAGGCCGGGTTTGAGACGTGGCTGTCGATGATCGACCGTCTG
>CAXNGD010000230.1:0-5100 GCA_964201575.1 Acetobacterales bacterium
ACCGATGGTGGCATCAGAAAGCCGGTCTCGCGGTCAATCAGACGGAAATTGCCCATCCAGCAGATATCCAAACAGCAAAAACGGCGAAGCGATGCAACAATTCTACCGACAGCTTCCGCGTCGCGTTAAGTCCGACAGGCTGCTAGAACTGATACGCCACGCCGAACAACGCGATCGGCTGGGTCCGGCGCTGGGTGATCGGCCCCTTGCCTGCGTCACCCAGCAGCTGGGCAACGCCGACCGACGCATTGACCCGCCAGTTCGGCGTGATCGCGTACATCGCCGACAGGGTGAACGCCACGTCGCGGACCCCTGATTCCGGCCGATAGGCGGTGAAGGAGGTGCGCTGCGCCTGCGCAGCACTTACCCCGAACCATTCCTGCATGTGGTTCTGGTCAGCCCAGGTGCCATCCACCCGCGCGGTGAGCGAGAAATCCGAGGTCACCCGCATCCGATACGCCGCACCCAACCCAACCGTGGTGCCGCTCTGCCCGCCAAAGGCGTGCTCCACCCGCGCCGACAACCCCACCGGGCCAAAATCCGCGCGCACGAACAGGTTCCCGGCAGCAGCCCCAGGGTTATCGCCCATGCCCTTCAGTCGGGCCGCCACATCCTGGTCGCGCCCCCTGGCATAGCCCACGCCGCCGCCCACGGAAAATGCCCCGAAGCGCACCGCAACGATCCCCAACCCGTCCCGCGCATTGAGGAAAACCATGTCCAGCCCCGGCAATGCCGGACGATAGGCGAGATCGACCAGCGGTATCGGCGAGAAGCCCAGCGACCGCGCGCCGGGGTAGATCGGCGCCAGGACACCCCCGGCGCCGATCCGCGCCGACCACTTGCCGGGCTCCGGCGGCGGCCCCGCCTGGGCGCGTGCGGGGGCGCTATGCACCATCAGCAGCGACGCCAAGCATGCGGGAAACCACGCCGCCCGGACCGCCCGTACGCCGACGGGTCGCGGGCCGATGGGGTCGACCTTCAGTAGTCGCATGGCAAATCCCTTCCTTATGGTGTTCACATCGACCTTGCGAGCCGGTCATGGCAAGGCTTGGCACGGCGTGTGACCGCGGCAGTCATCACCTCTTTGAGGGACATGGGAGGTGGGAGAGGTCGCACAACATGCAAGGCCGCGCGCTGCGCATTGCCATCGGCAGTGGCGCGGCTTGTTACGATTTCGCCGACGATAGCACTGGCCGACCTGGCGCGATCCAGGATCAGCAAAAGCAACGCCCAGGAGAGCGTGTCCCCTGGGCGCTGATGACGTGGATAGAGGAGGTTGGGCCCGCCGCGCGGCGTCGCGCGACAGTGCCCGTCGACCGTTCTACTTCGCGGGCAGCACCTCGATCGCCATCGTCTCCTCGTCCTGTCGCGTCGTGTAGCTCACCTTGCCGGTCCGCCCGGCGCTGACGGTGCCGAAGGCGAGCACCGGGATGACCCAGTTGCGCTCGACCATCACTTCGCTGACCCGCTCCAGCGCCGCGCGGCGCTTGGGCGCGTCGAGCATCACGCGGGCATCCCGGATAATCGTGTCGATCTCGCCATCGGAAACGCCGGAGACGTTGATCGCGCCCAGGCCACGCTCCCGGTCCGCGGTATGGATCACCGCGCCGAAGAAATACGAGGCCTCGCCGGTCAGGCTGCCCCAGCCGGCCATCGACAGACCGAATTCGCGCTTCGCCCGGCGCGGGAAGAACACCGCAGAGGGATAGGCCGAGACGGTGATCTTGATGCCGATGCGCGAGTACTGCTGGGCCACGGCCTCACAGATCTTGGCGTCGTTCGGGAAGCGGTCATTCGGGCAAGACAGTTCGGCCTGGAACCCGTCCTTGTAGCCGGCCTCGGCCATCAGGGCACGGGCGCGTTCCACGTTGAAGGGTGCGGCCGGGATGCGCGGGCTGGCGCCGAACATGGTGTCAGGCACCGGCTGGGTCATCTTTACCGCCAAGCCCTCCATCACCCGCTCCACCAGCGCGTCGCGGTTGATCGCCAGGGACAATGCCTGGCGCACCTTCGGATCGCGCCAGGGGTTCTTGGCCATTGGCTGGCCGGCATTGTCCTTCACCCCCGGCGGCTGATCGGCACCGACCTCGGGATAGACCATGTAGACATATGCCGAGGGGCCGGAGAAAACGCGGACCCGGGCGTCGGTCTTCAGCTTCTCGACGTCGGCCACTGGCACGCGATTGATGAAGTCGACATCGCCGGTGAGCAGGGCGGCGACGCGGGCCGGGTTGTTGGCGATCGGCGAGATCTTCAGCGTGGCCCAATGCGACTTTCCACCCCAGTAGGCGTCGTTGCGCGCCAGCATCTGCGGCGTGCCAGGGGCCCAGGAAACCAGCTTGAACGGGCCGGTGCCGATTGAGGCCTTGGCAGTGTTGAAATCTCCGGTGGGCTGCACACCCTTGGCACTGGACATCATGAAGACATTGGACAAATTGGTCGGCAGCAGCGGGGCGGCACCAATGGTGATGAAGCGGACGGTCAACGGATCGACCACCACCACTTCCTTGATCTGGTTGGTGTAGACGCCATAGGAGCTGGGGTTGCCCTGCAGCGTCGGGATGCGGGCGATGGTGAATTTCACGTCCTCGGCGGTGAACGGCGAGCCGTCATGGAAGGTGACGCCGGGGCGCAGCTTGAATTCCCAGGTGGTGTCGTCAATCACCTTCCAGGACAGCGCCAGGCTCGGCTGGTCCTGCAGGTTCACATCGCGGCCGACCAGCGTGTCGTACTGGTTGCGCATGGCGGCGGTGTTGTTGCCCAGCAGATGCCATTGCGGGTCCATGGTGTTCGGCTCGTTCTGGATGCCGATATTCAGGTTTTGCGCGCCAGCGGGGGCAAGGGCCGCGGAAGCCGCGAGGGCGAAGGCGCCGATGACGAAGGCGGGGGTGGCAAGTTTGCGCACGCGGCGTCTCCTGGATGGAAGAGGGTTCAAGCAGCAACGCCGCGCCCGGGAAGGGCACGGCGTTGCGTTCAGCGTAATGCAGGGTTGTGCCCCGATCAAGCAGTCCGATCAAGCGACCTGATCGGCGAGCAGGCCGAGGTGATAGGCGCTGTCGCCCCACATGTGTTCGAACACCATCACCCGGCGGAAATAGTGGCCGACCTGGTACTCCTCGGTCATGCCGATGCCGCCATGCAGCTGGACCGCGGCTTGCGTCACGAAACGGCCGGACTGGCCGACGCCGACCTTGGCCATCGAGATGTTGCGCGACCGTTCGGCGGCGTCGGTCTCGTCCACCATCATCGCCGCCAGCATCGCCATCGAGCGGGCCTGTTCGACCTCGATCAGCATGTCCGCGGCCTTGTGCTGCAGCACCTGGTTCTGGCCGATCGGGCGACCGAACTGGACGCGGGTGCGCAGGTATTCCAGCGTCATTTCATGGGCGGCCTCGCACGCGCCCACGGATTCAGCGGCCATGGCGGCGATGCCGGCCTGGGTGACGTATTCGATCACCCCCATGGCATCACCGACTTTACCCAGAACGGCCTCGGCGCCGAGTTTCACGCTGGACAGCGAGATCTCCGCGGCACGGGTGCCGTCGCGCATGGCATAGCCGCGGCGGGCCAGGCCCGGGGTGCCCGCGGGGACGAGGAACAGGGTGAGCCCGGCCTTGTCCATGCGGTCACGGGAGGTGCGGGCGCTGACGACCAGCATGTCGGCACAGTCGCCATGCAGGACGACGCTTTTGGCACCTTCCAGCACCCAGCCGGCGCCGTCTTTCGTGGCCGTGGTCATGACGTCGGACAGGTCGTAGCGCGCCTGTTGCTCACTATGGGCGAAGGCGAGTTTCAGCGAGCCGTCGACGATCTGGGGCAGGATCTCGCCCTTCTGCGCCTCGTTGCCGGCATACTTGATGGCGCTGCCGCCGAGGACGACGGTGGCGAGGTAGGGTTCGACCACGAGATTGCGGCCGAAGGCCTCCATGACCATCATCACGTCCACGGCGTTGCCGCCGAAGCCGCCGTAATCCTCGGCGAAGGGCAGGCCGAGCAGGCCGAGCTCGGCGAACTTGTCCCATAGCTCCTGGGACCAGCCCTGGGCCGACTTGATGTAGCCGCGGCGGGCATCGAAGGCGTAGCGGTCGGCAAGCAGGCGGCTCACGGAATCGTTGAGCAGCCGCTGGTCTTCGGTGAGATCGAAATCCATCAGAGCCTCAGGATTGCTTTGTTCAAGATATTCTTCTGGATCTCGTTGGTGCCACCATAGATCGAGGCGGCACGCATCATGAGATACGGCGGGGCGGCGTAACCGGCCCAGTCCGGCCCGATCTTCGGTTCGTTGTCACCGGACTCCTGGTTGAGGCTGTCCAGCTCCTGGGCCCAGTCGGGCATGGCCAGGGGGCCGGCGATGTCCATCACCAGTTCAGCGGTGTCCTGCAGCAGCTCGGTGCCCTTGATCTTGAGCAGCGAGGAGAACGGGTCCGGCTTGCCGTCGCTGGCGCCGGCGGCCTTGGAGACCACGCGCAGCTGGGTCAGTTCGAGCGCCTTGGCCTGGACTTGCAGCTTAGCCACGCGGCTGCGGAAGCCGGGGTCCTCGATCAAGGGTTTGCCGTTCTGCCGGACGTCGCGGGCGAGTTCACGGGCGTAGTTGATGCGCTCCATGGACTTGCCGAGGCGGGCGATGCCGGTGCGTTCGTTGCCGAGCAGGTATTTAGCGACGTCCCAGCCCTTGTTCTCCTCGTAGACGCGGTTGGCGACCGGGACGCGGACGTCGTCGAAGAAGACTTCGTTGAGGTGGTGGCTGTTGTCGATCGAGATGATGGGACGCACGGTGATGCCGGGGGTCTTCATGTCGATCAGCAGGAAGGAGATGCCCTCCTGCGGCTTGCGGGCGTTCGGGTTGGTGCGGACCAGGGCGAAGCACCAATCGGCCATGTGGGCCGTTGAGGTCCAGATCTTCTGGCCGTTGACGATGTATTCGTCACCGACCTGCTTGGCGGCGGTCTTCAGCGAGGCGAGATCGGAGCCGGAGCCGGGCTCGGAAAAGCCCTGGCACCACCAATCATCGAGGTTGGCGGCGCGCGGCAGGATGTGGGCCTTCTGCTCAGGGGTACCGAACTGGATGATGACCGGGCCGATCATGGTGATGTTGAAGCC
>CAXNGD010000231.1:0-5064 GCA_964201575.1 Acetobacterales bacterium
ATGGTTGAGGGTGCAGGGGTCTCGGACCCCTGCTGGGGTCCAGGGGCAAAGCCCCTGGCCTTTCTTCCTTCAGCCGCCGAGCCTCAGGCCGAGATGGCGGCTGGTTCGGTGCGTTCGCGTTTGACGATGAGTTTGTTCAGGGCGTGGACGTAGGCTCGGACGGAGGCGACGATGGTGTCGGTGTCTGCGCCTTGGCCGTCGACCATTTTGCCGTTTTCTTCCAGGCGGACGGTGACGCGGGCTTGGGCGTCGGTGCCTTCGGTGACGGCGCCGACCGAGTAGAGGGTCAGGGTGGCGGTGTGGGGGAAGAGTTGCTGGACGGCGTTGAAGCAGGCGTCGACCGGGCCGTCGCCGGTGGCGATGGCCAGGGTTGTGGTGCCGTCGATGTCCAGTTCGAGTTCGGCTTTTGGCGGGGCTTTGGTGCCGGCTCGGAGATCCAGGGAGACGAACTTGATGCGGTCGTTGCCGCGCATCACTTCGTCGTCGACCAGGGCGGCGATGTCGTCGTCGAACACCACTTTCTTGCGGTCGGCCAGGTCCTTGAAGCGGCGGAAGGCGTCGTTGAGCTGGTTGTCGCCGACATCGCCGTAGCCCAGGGTCTTGAGCTTGTCGCGGAAGGCGGCGCGGCCGGAGTGCTTGCCCATGACCAGGTTGGAGCGGGCCCAGCCGATCGATTGGGGGGTCATGATTTCGTAGGTGCCGGCATGTTTCAGCACGCCGTCCTGGTGGATGCCGGATTCATGGGCGAAGGCGTTGCGGCCGACGATGGCCTTGTTCGGCTGGACGTCGAAGCCGGTGATGGCGGCGAGCAGTTTTGAGGTCTTCAGGATGTGCTCGGTGACGATGCGCGGCTTGGCCTTGATGATGTCCGGCCGGGTGCGCAGCGCCATCACGACTTCTTCGAGGGCGGCATTGCCCGCCCGTTCGCCGATGCCGTTGATGGTGCACTCGATCTGCCGTACCCCGGCTTGCAGGGCGGCGAGGGTGTTGGCGACGGCCAGGCCGAGGTCGTTATGGTTGTGGGCGGAGTAGATGACGCGGTCGGCGTTGGGCACGCGGTTGCGCAGCATGGTGAACATGCGGCCGATATCGGCCGGCAGGGCGTAACCGACGGTGTCCGGGATGTTGATGGTGGTGGCGCCGGCCTGGATGGCGGCTTCGACGGCGCGGCACAGGAAATCATCATCGCTGCGGCTGCCGTCTTCGGCGGACCACTCGACGTCGTCAGTGTGCTGGCGCGCCAGGGTGACGCAGTCGGTGATGCTCTGGAGCACTTCCTCGCGCGTCATGCGCAGCTTGTGCTCCATGTGCAGGTCGGAGGTGGCGATGACGATGTGGATGCGCGGGCGGGCGGCGGGCTTCAGCGCCTCGGCCGAGCGCAGGATGTCGGCGCGGGCATGGCGGCCGAGGCTGGCGATCACCGGGCCGTCCGGACGGCGGCCGACGGTCTCGGCGATGGCTTTCACGCTTTCGAAATCGCCGATCGACGCGATGGCGAAGCCGGCTTCCATGACGTCCACGCCGAGTTCGGCCAGCGCCTCGGCCATGCGCTGCTTCTCCTTGAGGTTCATGGAGAAGCCGGGCGACTGCTCGCCGTCACGCAGCGTGGTGTCGAATATGATGACGCGGTCGTCGTCCAGCTTGCCGAAGCTGGGATGGTTGATGCTCATGATGGGCACTTCCTCGTTCTATCGTGCGCCGTGGGGCGCTGTGAGCTACGACCCGATTACCAAGGGGGCGCAGCCGCTCTCAGGGCTTCCCCTGAGCGATGCCGCGGTCGCGCGGCGTCACGCCCAGGGGCGGATAAGTCGAAGAAGGAGGGTAAGGCGCGCCACGTCGCACGCAACTCCGCGTGCAGCCAGATCGGCAGAGGTGGCGACATATGACATCGGGTCCGGACACTAGCGGCGCCCTCGCGATGGTGCAAGCATCGGCTGCGCAACCCTGTTTTCTGGAAATGTTCGATGCCCAAAGTTGTGTTCTGCCGCGCCTTGCATCCGACGGCGATGGAGATGCTCGCCGCCCGGCCGGAGATCGAGGTGAAGCTGCTGTCCACGGAATTCCGTGGCCCGCCGCTGCAGAAGGAGCTTCTCGAGAACATCGGCGATGCTGATGCCATCATGGTCGGCCTCGAGAAAGTCCAAGCCGACCTGCTGGCGGTGGCCCCGAAGCTGCGGGTGGTCAGCCGCTTCGGGGTGGGGTTCGATACGCTGGACATTCCGGAATGCACGCGGCGCGGGGTCACGGTGGGCGTGGTCAACGGCGCCAATGACCTGTCGGTGGCCGAGCACGCGATGATGCTGATGCTGGCCGTGGCGCGGCGGACGACGGAGTACGACGCCTCGGTGCGGGCGGGAACCTGGATGATCCAGACCGGCCGCCGCATGCATGAGCTGTCCGAGCGCACCATCCTCATCGTCGGCTATGGCCGCATCGGCACCCGCGTGGCCAAGCTCTGCACCGCCTTCGGCATGAAGGTGATGGTGCACGACCCCGCCTTCCCCACCCCGCGCATCGCCGCCGATGGCCACATCCCCGCCCCGCATCTGATGGAGGCGGTGCCGCAGGCTGACGTGATCAGCCTGCACCTCCCGCTGTCGGACGAGACCCGCAAGATGGTCGATGCCTCGTTCCTGAAGCAGATGAAGCCGACCGCCTGGTTGATCAACACGGCACGCGGCGGCCTGGTCGACGAACCTGCTCTCGCCGCAGCCCTGGCCGACGGTACCATCGAGGCGGCCGGGGTGGATGTGCTGGTGCAGGAGCCGCCGAACCCCGACAATCCGCTGTTCAAGCTGCCCAACGTGGTGCTGGCACCGCACAACGCAGCGGCTCCCCTGGAATGCTACGCCAAGATGTCACGCCGGGCGGTGCTGAACATCCTCGACTATTTCGATGGCAAGCTCGACCCCGGCTACGTCGTGAATCCCGAGACCCTTGGAAGGAACGCGCCATGAGCCTCGCGAGCCAACGCGACCTGTTCGAAATCCCGCGCGAAATCGCCTATCTCAACGCCGCCGCCTATGTCCCCCTGCCGCGCGCGGTCCGCGAAGCGGGCCAACTGGGCGTGACCACCAAGAGCTTCCCCTGGCACATGACCAACAGCCACGGTACTGAGATTTCCGAACGCGCCCGTGCTGCCGCCGCCGCCGTGCTCGGCACTGCGTCGGACAACGTCGCCATCACCGGGGCCGTGAGCTATGGCATCGCCACCGCCGCGCGAAACCTCGTGATCCCCACGGGCTCCCGCGTGCTGATGATCGAGGGCGAGTTCCCCTCGCTCGCCCTGGTCTGGCAGGAGCGCGCCGAAGCCGCCGGCGCCACGGTCGAAGTGGTGCCCCGCCCGGTCGATGCCGATTGGACCAGCGCGCTGCTGGAAGCCATCGAACGCCCTGGCGCCCCGCCGGTCGGCCTCGCCGCCCTGACCCCGCTGCACTGGAGCGACGGGGCAATGATCGACCTGCTGAAGGTCACCGCCGCCCTGCACCGCCAAGGGGCCCGCATCGTCATCGACGCCACTCAATCAACCGGCGTGCTCGACCTCGACCTCGCCGCCCTCAAGCCGGACTTCCTTGCCTTCCCCACCTACAAATGGGTCCTCGGCCCTTACAGCCTGGCCTTCCTTTACGTCGCGCCCGAGCACCAATCCGGCCGGCCGCTGGAAGACCACGGCCCCGCACGCACGCCGGGCTCCAACAGCTACATCCCGACGGCCCGCCGCTTCGACCGCGGCGAGAAGAATGACCCGATCGGCCTGCCGATGGCCGCCACCGGCTTGGAGCAAGTCCTCGCCTGGGAACACGGCGCTGTTGCCGCCCGGCTGCGCAGCCTGACCGACGCCCTGGCTGAGGCGGTGGCCGACATTCCCGGCATCTCGATGCTCCCCCGCGCCCTGCGCGCGCCGCACATCCTCGGCCTGCGCCTAGCGGGCGGAATGCCCCCCGGCCTGCTCGACCGCCTGACCGCCCGCGGTGTCCACGTCGCCGACCGCCTCGGCGTCATGCGCGTCAGCCCGCATGTCTACAACGACGACGCCGACGTCGCGGCCTTCGCCACCGCCCTGCGCGCGGAACTCGCCGCCTGACGGGATTGCGCCCGCCCACCGCTCCGTAGGAAACTGCGGAGAGGTGGGCGTGGCGAAATGGTAGACGCAGCAGACTTAAAAATTCTTTTTTGCGCCTAACGACAAGTTAGCGCGGATTTGAGTTTTCGTAGCTATACCAGAGGCATACTAGAGGTTTTAGCTGGAGGTGAAAAAAGGTAAGATTGAGACTAGGAGCCACACAGGAGCCAAGAGTCGGAAACGACTCGAATCTCCGCTATCGCGCGACGATGCGCGCTGTGGCACGACCCTCAGAATGCGGACGTGGCGAAATCGGTAGACGCAGCAGACTTCAATTGGAGTGCCCTCGGGGAAATCCGTGGAGTAGAACCGCTCAAAGTCGGGGAACGCTAACGGGCTCAAGCCCTAGGCCAATCCCGAGCCAAGCCCTCGATAGAGGGAAGGTGTAGAGACTGGACGGGCGGCGCCTAAGGCCGAAAGGCAATGGCGAAGGGACAGTCCAGACCACGAACGCCGATCGGCGGCGGCGAAAGCCGAAGTGGTAAGAAAATCTGCTTCTCGTTGAGAGTGCGGGTTCGAGTCCCGCCGTCCGCACCAATTTCGCCTGCCTTGCCGTTTTGTCTTCGGCGCGCAGGCGGTAGTATTACTCGTGTTCAATGGATCACGGACCAAGTCGCCACAATCCAGCTGGCGATCTGTAGTTGGCGCGCCCCGTAAAAGTCCCGGCGGTCGGATTGCCCGCACAAGCTGGTGAAAGATGCATCAGTTTGTTGCAGTCTGATGCGGTCACAGGTATCGTGCCCTTCGAACTAGGGGGGTGATATGACCGAGCGTCCTCGCAAGGCAACGCGGCTTATACCAACCGCCCTAGCTTCTGACACACGCCCACTGCCTATGTCCGATGGATGCGATCCGCATTGGGTCTTCGGCGAGGAAGTTCCATGCGTCTTTGCATGCTTGGACGATGGCGTCGTAGCTGTCCCAGACCAGACTGCTGAGTT
>CAXNGD010000232.1:0-5049 GCA_964201575.1 Acetobacterales bacterium
CCTTCCCTACCCGCGCAACCCCCGCACCAGCAGGGCGATCCCTTGCCCGTGCCAGCGCTGGATCGCCTTGTGGTCCGCCCCCAGCAGCGTGCCGAGCCGGCGCCAGGGATACAGATGCCGCCCGGTCGTCGGGCTGACCAGCATCCGGCACGCCACGATCCGCCGCAGCACATAGGTGTCGTCGGGGATCAGCCGCAGCCAGCCGAACACCTCGTCCATCCGGCTGATCCGCGCCGCACTCGGCACCGGCAGGCGCAGCCGCACGCCGGCACTCTCGCGCCCATAGGCTTCGGCGGCCTCCTGCAGCACGGTCCAGGAGCTGGTGCGCAGGGCGGTGGGGTAGCCACCGGCCGGCAGGCACAGCAGCGTCTCGCCCGCCTCCTCCAGCCGCGCCACCACCGCCTCGGCGTCCAGCGCCGCGCCATTGCCCGCGCCATTGCGCGCGCCAAAGCCCAAGGTGCCGGGGGGACCGGAGAAGCGCGCCTGCGCCCGCCCGGCGACGCCATTCCCCCCCGATTTCATCGGGGGGAATGGCGCGATCGGCGCGGCCGGCCCCGGCTGTCCGCCAACCGCGCCATTCAATGCGCCATTCGGGGCGCCATTCGGGGCGCCATTCCGCTCATTCCGCATCGCTATGTTCCTTGTTCTCACGCGTGACAGTCGGACGCTTGGCATCCACCACCTTCAGCCCCAGCCGCGCCTTGCGCTGCTCGGGATGGCGGTACTCCTCCTCGATCAGCAGCCCGGACTTGAGCCACACCGCCAGCACCCGCGCCGCCTCGTCCGGCGCGAAGCCGAACATCAGCTCCAGCACCGCCCCGGCCCAGCGCCCGCCGGCGCGGCCCGTGCGGTGCCGGGTCAGCGCATGCCCGTCCTGCCCCTCGGCGATGGCATCCAGCGCCCGGTTACAATCCGCCGGGGACAGGTCGCGGAACGGACTCGGCGGCGTCCACGGCGCAATCGCGCCGACCGCATCGCCCAGCGGGTACAGCGCGGTGCCATTGCCCAGGCTGACCGATTCCAGCCGGTACCACCGCGCCGCCGTGCCGCGCGGCGCCAGGTTGGCCTTGGCGTCGTCCAGCCGGACATGGCGCCAGCGCTCGCGCTCCGGCACGCCCAGCGCCGCCGCCTCCTCCGGCGTCATGGCACTCAACAGGCTGGCCGAACGCGCCGCATCGGTCAGCGCCTTGGCCCCGCGCGTGGCATCCACCCCGTCCGCGGTGCCCTTGCGCACGTGATGCACCAGCAACACGGCACAGCCCGCCTGGTCCGCCACCTCGGCCCAGGCGGTGGCGGCATCCATCTGGACGTTGGAGTTCTCGTCCAACCGGTGCGACTTCACGAACGGTTCGACCACGATCAGCCCAAGCCCCGCCGCCCGCGCCGCCGCGATCATCGGCCCCTGGTCCGGCAAGGCCACGCCGCCCTCGCCGTCCGGCTCCGCCATCACCAGCCGGCGCAGCCGCCCGGTATTGAGGAACAGCCGCCCGGACACCGCCGCGTTGGGGATGGCATGCAGCATCATCAGCGCGGCCAGCCGGCGCTGCATCTCCTCCAGCGGATCCTCCAGGTTGAACACCCAGGCGAGCGCGCTGTGATGCACCCGCTCGCCCAGGATCGGCCGCCCGGTGGCCAGCGCCAGCGCCTGGCCGAGCGCCAGCGCCGACTTGCCGGCACCCCCGGGGGCGGCCAGCACCGAGACGCAGCGCCGGATCAGCCGGCTGCCATACAGCCATTCGCGCGGCGGAATCGTCGCCGGCGCCGGCAAGGTGGCGGGATCGGCGGCAAGCGGCGGCGGTATCGCAGCCGGCGGGGTGGCAACATGGCGGCCCCAGGCCGCCCAGGCATCGGCGGTCCTCATCGCCGCCCCCCCTGGAGATGCCGCCGGATCGCCTCGGCCGCCAGCCCGGCCCACTCCTCCTCCGACAGCGCCGAGTCGGCATCGGCCGCCGCCGCCGCCGCCAGGATCTCCGCCCGCGTCGCCCGCCCGGCCAGCAACGGCCAGACCGCCGCCAGCACGCGCCGCCGCGCCGTCGCCCGCGCCTGCAGCGTGGCTTCATGGGCATCGGCGTAGCGATGCGCCAGACGCATGGCCAACCCCGAGGGATCGCAACCCGGCGCGGCGGCGCGAGCGATGCGCCGGATCGCTGCCAACAGCGGCGGCCCCTCCACCAGGCCGCGCGCCGCCAGCACCCCGGCACGCACCGCGGCACGGTGCTGTGCCGCGGGGTCCAGCCGGTGCAGGTGGCTCATGCCGCCCACGCCAACGCCTGGTCGGCCTCGATTGCTGCCTCGATTGCTGCCTCGGGCGTGGGGATCGGCACACACCTAAGCGCCGCCTCGTCGCGCACGGACAGCGGCGGCAGCGGCGGCAACGGATAGGCAACCCCTTCCAGCACGGTGCCGGCGGTGATCGCGCCCCAGGACACCGCATCGCCCGGCGGCAGCGGCGGACGCCCCGATTCGCCCGCCACCGCCGCTTCCCGCGGTATTTCGGGCCTGCGCGCACCGATCTGGGTGCCGCGCTCGATGGCGGACCACCGGCTGATGCCGATCAGGGCGCCGATCGAGCCCCAGCTCCGCCCCTCGGCACGCAATGCAATCAATAGGTTGTCGCGATCTTCGGTCCAGATGATGGGCGCGGTCATGCGTCGGATCTCCCAGGTTGGCGTTCTGGGGATTAGTTATCAAATTTCACTAACTGCTGTCAAGACCCGTTAGCTTGATCAGTTAGCGAATATGTCGTATACTGGCGCCATGAAACGCACCAGAGCGCCCGCGGGCACCGAACCCAATCTTCCCGATCACCCCACCGCCGGATCGGGGGCGCGCATCCGCGCCGCCCGCCAGGTTGCCGGCATGACCCAGGCCGAACTGGCCCTGGCCGTGGGGGTCAGCCGCAGCGCCGTCGCCCAGTGGGAGACCGAGCGCGCCGGCCAGGTCGGGGTGAACCTCACCAAGATCGCCGACGTCCTTCGCGTCTCGGCCGAACACCTGCTGCGCGGCAGTTTTCCGCCGGATGGCGGCGCCTCCGCCGAGGATGCCTCGGAGCTGGCGCTGCTGCGCCTGTTCCGCGTCTGCCATGGCGAGGACCGCCAGATCCTGCTGCGGATGGCCTCCCGATTCGCCCGCCACGCCGACCGCGTTCCCGCCGCCAGCGTGCGCGGCGTCGATTCGCCCTCCGCCGTCTGAGCCGCGATGCCGCACTGCACCATGGCGGGGGGTTGCGAGGCGGATATCGCGGGATTGTGAATTTTGACCAACAGACATGCCGTCCCGCCGGCATACTCCCCCGCCTCCCACTAAGAACATCATAATTTCAATTGGTTGACTTGGATTTTCCCGGTCCGGTTCGACCCAGACAGGCCTCACAACCGCGGCGCCGGGCCCCTGGAATGGGGTTGCGCCCAAAAAAATCGCACTGCCCGGGCCATTATGACGGGCAGACTGGCCCAGGCTTCGGTTAGAAGAAAATCCATACACCATTAACACCCCCAAAGGGCTGATACTCATATGGCAAATGTAACTGTTCTCGGCGCCGGCGGCGCCACGGTCACCATCTCCCTCACCTCGGACCAGAATGCTGCGGCCGCGAACGCCGCCGGGGTCTTCATCAACAAGCAGGTGACGGCCGGCATTCTCGATCAGTTGACCTTCACCGGTTCGGGCACCCTGCCGGCACCGGCGAATATTCTGGGCGGCGCGGTCGTCTCGACCGCCGGCAATGTTGGTGCGCTGACATCGGAATTCATCTCTGTCCTGGTGAATGCCGCCGGCAACTCGACGGTGATCGGGGCGGCCAACGCCAAGATGACGGTGATCGGCGGCGACAGTTCGAACCTGACCTATGGCAACCTGTCGGCCAATGGCAATGTCTTCCTGGGCAATGGCACGAACGTGCTGGCCAACTTCCAGGGCAGCGCCAACGTGACGGCCACTGGCGGTACCCAGTTCCTCCTGACCGACAGTGATGCCATCACCACCGCCAATATCGGCGGCGCCACCACGATCCTGACCACGGACATCTCCGGCAAGTCGGGTGCCGCCACCATCAACGTCGATGCCGGCTCCAAGGCCACCGTGCTCGCCGCTGGCTCCAGCACCATCCCGGCGGCGGTCAAAATCAACGCCGTCGACGGCACCCTGTTCCTCGCGAACTACGACATGGGCCGCGCGATCATCAACCCCGGCGCGGCTGACGTCACCGTCGTGGGCGGTCTGTCGACCAGCAGCACGGTCGCCGGCGCCGATTACGGTGGTCGCGTCATCCTGTTCGGCGGCTCGGGCAACGTTGTGGTCGCGAATGGCCAGGGCCAGTTCACCGGCGGCTCCGGCAAGAACCTGATGTTCACCAGCACCGTGGCCGGCTCGGCCACGCTGACCGGCGGCAGCGGCAGCGAGAACTTCCTCATCAGCCAGGGCACCGGCCAGGTGTTGATTGCCGGCGCGGGCAACGCCACCCTGTTTGGCCGCTTCGACAACACCGGTGGCAACACCTTCGTGGTTGGCAACAGCGTCCAGACCACCGTCTTCGGCGGCGGACAGGGCGCCAACACCTTTGCCTTCTCGGGCCTGGGCTCGGCGGAAGTCGACGGCCGCAACGAAGCGGCTCCCGGCAGCGCCATCCAGAACGTCTACTTCAACCAGGACGTGGACGGCGACGCCACGAAGGGCGGCACCTTCTTCATCTCCGACTTCGTCACCGGGACGGACCAGCTGCTCCTGCAGGCCGGCGAGACCGCGGCGGTCACTTACTTCGCACGGGGCGCCGGCGGCAGCCCGCTTGGCTCGATCGGCGGCACCCAGGTGGTGGTCAGCTCCGGCGCCACCTACAACTTCTTCGAGAGCGGCGCCCTGGGCCAGGACATCTTCCAGAGCGACGTCAAGAACATCGGCGGGGCTTATACCAAGTCTCCCTGATCAGAACCTGTGCGCCCACTCGCGCATGCCGATGGACATGATGCGCCACGGCTGCGCTTCGAGCTTGTTCCATGTTTCGCAACAGTGATCGACGAGATCGTCTTCGTTGAGAAAGATGCGGTTGGAGAG
>CAXNGD010000233.1:0-5043 GCA_964201575.1 Acetobacterales bacterium
ATACCTCGGCAACTACCTCAACTGGTTCCACCTCGCCACACTCAACCCAAACCCCAACAGCCGAGCCTGTCTCAGCGCAGCTCTCGGGCATAATCAGGCCGGAATAGCCCATGCATAGAGAGTGAGAACAGAGCCTTCTTTTTTCAAAAAGAAGACCTTCCTTCGGCACCCCTAAGAATCCGCGCTCTCCGCCGCCAGAAAGGCCTCCATCGCCGCCATCTCGGCATCAAAGGCGCGCGCGAATTCGGCACTATCGGGACGCTTGGCGATGAAGCCTGGCTGGACATCGAGGCCGTGCGGCGTGCGCGACAGGTTGACCCAGCCGATGACATCGTCGGCCCAGAGCAGCGGCAGGGCGTAGTAGCCACGCAGGCGCTTGGCCGCCGGCGTATAGGCCTCGAAGCGGTATTCCCAGCCCCAGAGATGCTCAAACCGGCGCCGGCACCAGACCAGCGGGTCGAACGGGGCAAGGAAGCGCAGGCTTGGCTTCGCGGCGCGGGCGGGCGGCGGCGCATCGCTGGGCCACAGATAGGTGAGGCCATCGATCTCGGCGCCCGCCAACAGGCCGCGCTCGACCAGGTCGGCCACCGGACCCGGCCGGTCCTGCGCGCCCACGGTCATGCGGGCCACCTTGGCCACCAGACCGGTCAGCGTGGCCTGAGCCACCGGGGCCAGCAGCCGGGCCAGGACCATCGCCAGTTGCGCCAAACGTGCCGCTGGCGGCGGAACCTCGGAAGCTTGCGGCATAGCTGCGTAGATGCGGATCCCGCCGCGCCGGCCGCTGACGCGCAAGTGGCCGTGATGCTGCAACAGGTCCAGCGCGCGGGTGGTGGCCTGGGACTGGCCGCCCCAGGCATTGATGGTCAGGCCGGTGCCGATTGCCGCGGCGAGTTCGGCCGGATGGGTCGGGCCGTTGGCGCGCACATGCGACAGCACGTCGGCGGCGACGCCGCTAGGCACCAGCAGGCCGGGGGGCACCAGCATGCCATCAGGCAAGGCGGGGTCGAGCCGTGGATGCAACAGGCTGTGCAGCTCGCGCGGCATGAAGCCGTAAACATGCAGATAGCCCTCCTCGATGCCGAGGCGGGGATAGCGGCGTTCCAGCTCGCCGGCTCGGTAGCCCTGCACGCGGTGGCGCAGGATCAGGTCCTGGGCGCGGGCCGGCGCGCGGATCGGGTCGGCCTGGACGAAGCCCATCCGGGCCAGCGCCACCGGAAGGCTGGCCGGTCGCGGAAACGCCGCGGCCAGGGCATGACGGCACAACAGGTCGCGGGCATTGGGGCGGGGCATGTCCGGACCATAGGCGGCGGCCGCACGATCGCGCTATACAGCAGGTCATGAACGACGCATCCGACACCCCGCCCGACCGCCTCTCCACCGACCCGCGCAGCCCGTTCCACGACCAGGCGCTGCTGGAACGCGGCGTTGGCATCCGCTTCAAGGGGGTGGAGCGCACCAATGTCGAAGAGTACTGCATCAGCGAAGGCTGGGTGCGCATGGCCATCGGCAAGACCGTCGACCGGCGCGGCAACCCGATGACAATGAAGCTATCCGGCCCCGTCGAAGCCTGGTTCCACGACACCAAAACGGAATAGCGCCGGGCCGAATCGCCAGGGCGGATGCAATGACTGACGAAATATGTTATGCGTCAGGAATGCCCACCGCAATCGCACCGACACCCAGCCCCGATATCCCGCGCGGCCCCCGCGGCGACGCCACGCGCGCCGATGCCACCCGCGCGGCCATCACCGCCACCGCCGAGCGCCTGTTCCGCACTATGGGCTACCAGAAGACCACGGTGGCGGACATCGCCCGCGAGCTGCGCATGTCGCCGGCCAATGTCTACCGCTTCTTCCCCAGCAAGGCGGCGATCAACGAAGCCATCGCCACCCGCCTGCTGGCCACGCTGAGCGAGCATCTTTGGGCGATCGCGCGCAGCCCGACCCCGCCGCCGGACCGCATCCGCCTGCTGTTCCGCGCCCTGCACGACAAGATGATCCAGCTTTTCTTCAACGAAAAGCGCATGCACGACATGGTCAGCGCCGCGATGCAGGAGCATTGGTCGATCGTCGATGCCTATATCCACGACATCGACACCGCCTTCCGCCACGTGGTGATGGACGGCCAGGCCGCCGGCCTGTTCGAGCGCAGCCTGGACGCCGACGCCATCGCCCGTGTCATCCATGCCTCCACCGTGCATTTCTGCCACCCCATCCTGATCGAGCAATGCGCCAACCAGGACCTGCCGGCGCTGGCGGGCGCCATGGCGGAGTTCGTGCTGCGCGCCCTGCGGCCCTGACCGCAAACCCATATGTGACTATGACGAATATTGACATTCGTCAGTTCCTCATCCACCCTGCCGCCTCGACCTCGCGAGGTGCCGCATGCGCGTTCCCCGGTCCCTCCTGCTGCTGCTCCCCCTGGCCTTGCCCCTGGTGCTCAGCGGATGCTTCGGGCGCGCCCAGGCAACCGTGGAGCAACCCGTGCGCCCGGTCCTCGCGGTGCGGGTCCAGCCGGCCCAGGACGCCGCCCCGCGCCACTATCCCGGCCTGGTCAAGCCGCGCCGCGAGGCTGATATCGGCTTCCGCGCCAGCGGCCGCATCCTGGCGCGCGAAGTCGATATCGGCGCCTGGGTCACCGCCGGCCAGGTGATCGCCCGGCTGGACGACACCGACATCGCGCTTGGCGTGCGCAGCGCCGAGGCCGACCTGGCCAGCGCCGAAGCGCAAGCCACGATGACCGCCGCCGAGGCAACCCGCAGCCGCACCCTGTCCGCCGCCGGCTGGACCTCGGCCTCCGTCGATGACCAGCGACAGGCCGCCGCCCGCTCCGCCGCCCAGCGCGCCGCAGCCGCCCGCGCCGCCCTGACCCTGGCCCGCAACCGCCTGGAGCACACCGTCCTGCGCGCGCCCTCGGAGGGCGTCGTCACCGCCATCATGGCCGATCGCGGCACTGTCGTGGCCGAGGGCACGCCGGTCCTGCGCCTGGCCGAGTCTGGTTCGCTGGAGGTCGAGGTCCAACTGCCGGAGACCGCCCTGGCCGACATCGCCGCCGCCGGCGCCGCGGTCACCCTCTGGGCACGCCCCGATGCCCCGCTCACCGCCACGCTGCGCGAACTCGCCGCCGCCGCCAGCCCGGGCCTGCGCACCTATGCCGCCCGCTTCACCCTGGCCGCGCCGCCCGACTGGATGGCCATCGGCATGAGCGCCACCCTGGCCCTGCGCGTCCCGCAACCCTCGGGCCTGGCCACCATCCCCGCCGCCGCCCTGGCCGACCGGGGCCAGGGGCCGATCGTCTGGGTGATCGACGGCAACAGCGTCACCGCCCGGAAGGTCACCATCGTCGCCCTGCGCCAGGATCGCGCCGCGGTCAGCGGAGTCGCGCCGGGCACCGTGATCGTCGCCCTGGGTGGGCACAAGCTGGACCCCGCCGCCAAGATCCGCGTCGCGAGCCTGACGGAATAGCGCGATGACGGGCTTCAACCTCTCCGCCTGGGCCGTCGCCCATCGCAGCCTGACCGGCTTCCTGATCGCCCTGATCTTTCTGGCCGGCGGCTTCGCCTACACCAAGCTCGGCCGCGGCGAGGACCCGTCCTTCACCCTCAAGCTGATGGTGGTGACCGCCGTCTGGCCCGGCGCCACCGCCACCGAGACGCAATCCCTGCTCGCCGAACGGATCGAGCGCAAGCTCCAGGACACGCCCTACCTCCCCCATCTTGACACCTTCACCCGCCCCGGCTTCGTCGCCACCATGGTCAGCTTCCGCGACGACACCCCGCCCGCCCAGGTGCCGAACCTCTTCTACCAGGTGCGCAAACGCCTGGACGACCTCAAGCCCGACCTGCCCCAGGGCGTCATCGGCCCCAGCGCCAACGATGAATTCACCGATGTCTACGGCGCCGTCTTCGCGCTGACCGGTGCCGACAACGCCACCCTGGTGCGCGCCGCCGAACGCACCCGCGACCGCCTGCTGCTGGTCGAAGGCGCCGAGAAGATCAACATCCTGGGCGAAATCCCGCGCACCCTGTTCGTCGAGTTCAACCAGGCCCGCCTGGCCTCCCTCGGCGTCACCGTCGAAGAAATCGCCACCGCCCTCGCGCGCCAGAACGCCATCGCCGCCGCCGGCATCGTCGACACCGGCAACAGCCGCGTGCCCGTGCGCATGACCGGCGCGCTATCGGCCGCCGCCGATGGCGGTGTCGCGTCGCTGCTCGATGTGCCCGTGGCAAGTGGCGGCCGCACCCTTCGCCTGGGCGAAATCGCCAGCGTCCACGCCGGCTACCAGGAACCACTCTTCTCCGAGGTCCGCCACAACGGCCAGGGCGCCGTCGTCATCGCCGTCTCGATGCGCAAAGGTGCCAACGCCCTGCATTTCGGCGCAGCGCTGCAAGCCGAACTGACAAAAATCCGCGCCGACCTCCCCCTGGGCCTCACCCTGGAGCAGACCGCCGACCAGCCACAGGTGGTCCAGGAAGCCGTCGGCGAATTCCTGATGAAGTTCGCCATGGCGCTGGCCGTGGTGCTGCTGGTCTCCTTCGCCTCGCTCGGCTTCCGCGCCGGCCTCGTCGTGGCACTCGCCGTCCCGCTCACCCTGGCGATGGTGTTCATCGTCATGCAGGCCTGGGGCATCGAACTGCAGCGCATCTCGCTCGGCGCGCTGATCCTCTCGCTCGGCCTGCTGGTCGACGACGCCATCATCGCCATCGAGACCATGGTGGTGAAACTGGACGAAGGCTGGGACCGCGTCCGCGCCGCCAGCCACGCCTGGAGCAGCACCGCCTTCCCGATGCTCTCCGGCACCCTGGTCACCGCCGCCGGCTTCATGCCCGTCGGCCTGGCGAACTCCGCCACCGGCGAATATGCCGGCGGCATCTTCTGGGTCGTCGGCCTCGCCCTGCTAGCAGCCTGTCGGAGTGGAGTAACTGATCATTCGGTCTGCACGAGTATCGATTGAGTTGGTTGGTGATCTGTGGCGCGGCGTAGGATGGTCGAAGCCGTGCTTGAGATGATTTTTGCCGTCTCGATCGGGCGGTGTCGTGCGGCG
>CAXNGD010000234.1:0-5041 GCA_964201575.1 Acetobacterales bacterium
CTCTTCACGCTGCGCCGCCGTCAACGTGTCCAGGCCAGACAGCCAGTTACGGAAAATCGCGTCGTCCATCGATGCGCTCCAAACAGGGCGTTTGACCGGATTTTACAGAGCACATACGATTCGAGAACAGAGCCAAAAACTTTCATCCACTTGCATTCGGTCAAGGCGATCGAGCGCTCGATTATCTGATCACGAACCAGGCCCAGAATACCAGTTGCTCAGACCAACTCTGCCGCCGCAGTCCCTTCATCCGCAGCACGCGCAGCCGCCGCAGCCGCCCGCCATCGAGCGCCGCCCTGATCTCGTCCAGCTCCGCACACGCGTGCGGCGTCAGCAACGCCCGCTGCGCATCCAATGCCGCGACATTCCCGCGCAACAGCCGCATGAACGCCCCGGGGCCCCGCTGCACCGCCGCCAGCCCGCGCCGCAGGAACGTCCGCGGTGCGCCCACGGCATTGCGCGCATGCTGCCGGTACCACACCACCGGCTCGGCATCGGCGATCAACATTCCCCCAGCGGCTGTCACCAACAAATAGGCCCACCAGTCATGCTGGCATCCCGCCGGCGCCTCACTCCCAGCCACCAGCCGCGCCGCCGCCTGGTTCAGCGCGACCGTGCAGCCAATGGCCAGGTTCTGCGTCAGCGACGCCGGAAACCCCATCGGCGGCACCACGAGATCAGAAACCCCCAGCCGCCGCAGCCGCGCATCCACCAGGATCTGCCGCGCCGAATAGATCGCCGGATCGCCGCTGCCGAGCGCCGCGACCGCCCGCTCCAGCTTGAACGGCAGCCACACATCATCCTGGTCGGCAAACGCCACAACATCGTCCGCCCCCAGCGTCGGTGCAGCATGGCGCAGCAACGCCTGGAAACTCGCCGCCGACCCAACCCGGCCCGCCGGCACCGCCAGCTCCTCCACCCGGCCCGGCGCCTGTGCCGCGGCAAATGCCCGCAGGATCGCCGCGCTGTCATCGCCCGACCCGTCATCGCGCCAGATCAGCTGCCAATCGGCATGCCCCTGCGCCGCGATGCTGGCGAGCTGCTCGCGCAAGAACGCAGCGCCCTCGAAGCTGGCCAACAGGATGACGACGCGACACGTCATCGCCGCGATATCCAAAAGAGAGTCTTCTTTTTGTGAACAAAAAGAAGCAAAAAAACTTTATCCATTTTGGCCGGGCCCAAACAACTAGCACCCCATCAAGCGGATAAAAGTTTTTTGGTTCTTTTTTTCAAAAAAGAACAATCCTTGCCTTACCCTTGACTCGGTGTCGCGAAGATACGAGCGATCGTCCGGTCCAGCGCCTCTTCCCAGTCTGGCAGCCGCAGCCCGAACACCCGCTCCAGCTTGCCGCACGCCAGCCGCGAGTCAACCGGCCGCCGCGCCGGCGTCGGATAATCGGCGGTGCTGATCGCCTCGATCAGCCGCGGCTGCGGATGCCCGAACGCCCCCGCGCGCGCGATCGCCGCACTGGCCAGCCCGTGCCATGTCGTCTCGCCGCTGCCCGCCGCATGGAAGACGCCGGCGAAACGATCCTGCCAGCCATCGCGCGCCAGGATATCGGCAATCCCCAGGATCGCCGCGGCCAGATCCCCCGCCAATGTCGGACAGCCCTTCTGGTCCGCCACCACCCGCAGGTGATCGCGCGTGCGCGCCAGGTTCAACATCGTCAGCACGAAGTTGCGCCCGGTGGCGGCGTAAACCCACGAGGTTCGCAGCACGATCGCGCGCGGACACAGGCCCAGCACCGCCGCCTCGCCGGCCAGCTTGCTGGCGCCATAAACCCCCAGCGGGCTGGTGGGGTCGCCCTCGGCATAGGGCGCGCCCTTGCTGCCATCGAAGACGAAATCGGTGGACACCTGGATCAGCGGAATCCCCGCTGCCGCGCAATACGCCGCCAGCACCGCCGGCCCATCCCGGTTGGCGCGCCACGCCGCGGCCACATCGCTCTCGGCGCGGTCAACAGCGGTATGCGCCGCCGCATTGATCACCAGCCCCGGACTTGAAGCGGCCAGCAAAGCGGGCAGGGCGCTTAGCCGGTCGAAATCCCATACCGGCCGGCCCACCACCTGCACGTCCCGCGCCCCGGCCGCGGCGCCAAGCGCCTGGGCCAACTGCCCGCTCCCGCCGGTGACCAGAATGCGCATCGCTCAGGCCTGGAACCACGCCGGACACTCTGCCAGCCGCGGCAACACCGCGTCCTTGTCCGACAGCTTGGCCTCCCCCGCCGAAACCGGCCACGGCAAGGCGAGGTCGGGATCGTTCCACATCACCCCGCGCTCGGCATCGCGATCGTACGGCGCAGTGACTTTGTAGGCGACCTCACAATCCGGATGCAGCGTGCAGAATCCATGCAGGAATCCACCGGGCACCCAAAGCTGGGTCCCGCTTTCCGCACTCAGCACCGCCGCCACATGCTGCCCGTAAGTCGGCGAGCCCACCCGGATATCCACCACCACATCCCAGATCGCCCCGCGCAGGCAGCGCAGCAGTTTGCCCTGCACATTCGGCGCGATCTGGCAGTGCAGCCCCCGCACCACGCCGCGTGCGGCGGAGTAGCTGTGGTTGTCCTGGACGAAATCGACAGCGATGCCATGCGCCGCCAGCGCCGCCTTGTTCCAGGTCTCGGAGAAATAGCCCCGGCTGTCGCTGAACCGCCGCGGCGTGACCAGCATCACCTCGGGGATGGCCAGGCGCTTCACCTGCATCGCCTCAGCCCTGCTCGCCATTGGCCAGGGCCGTCAGCACCTGGCCCAGCTCGGTCTTGCCCAGCGCCCGCGCCCGCTCGCGCAGCGCATCGGCATCGATCCAGCCCATGCGAAACGCCACCTCCTCCGGACAGCCCACCAGCATGCCCTGGCGTGACTGGATCGTCTGTACAAAGGTCGCCGCCTGCAACAGGCTGTCCGGCGTGCCGGCGTCCAGCCACGCCGCCCCGCGGCCCAGCTTCTCCACCTGCAAATTGCCTGCCTCCATGTACATCCGGTTCAGATCGGTGATCTCCAGCTCGCCGCGCGCCGAAGGCTTCACCCGGGCGGCCATCTCGGTGACCATTTTGTCGTAAAAATACAGCCCGATTACCGCCCAGTTGGATTTCGGCTGAGTCGGCTTCTCCACAATCTCCACCGCCCGGCCATCCGCATCCATGCTGACCACCCCGTATCGCTCGGGATCGCGCACGTGATAGGCGAACACCGTCGCCCCATCCTGCACCGCCGCGGCCCGGCGCAGCACACGCGACAGATGCTCGCCAAAAATCATGTTGTCGCCCAGCGCCAGGGCACAGGCTTCGCCATTGATCCACTCGGCACCGATATGGAAGGCCTGCGCCAGCCCCTCCGGCTTGGCCTGCTCGGCATAGGTAAAATTCACCCCCATGCGCGCCCCGTTGCCCAACAGCCGGCGAAACTGCGGCAGGTCCTCCGGCGTGGAGATGACCATGATGTCGCGAATGTCGGCCAGCATCAGCACCGAGAGCGGATAATAGATCATCGGCTTGTCATAGACCGGCAGAAGCTGCTTGCTGGCTGCGAGCGTCATCGGATGCAGCCGGGTGCCCGAGCCCCCGGCGAGCAGAATACCCTTCATCACATCATCCCTACATCACGCCGCGGTTTTGGCAGCAACCTGGCCCAGCCGCTGCCCTGCATAGCGAGCGGCACGAATGCCCTCCCACCCTGCCCGGTTGGCCAGGTACCAGTCCACGGTCCGGCCCAGCCCGGTATCGAAATCATGCAGCGCCGTCCAGCCCAATGCCTTCTCGGCCCGGCTGGGATCGATCTCATAGCGGAAATCATGCCCCGGCCGGTCGGTGACATAGCTGATCAGCCGGGTGCGCGGCCCGGCCGGATCCGGCGCCCGGACATCGACCGCGGCACAGATCGCATGCACCACTTCCAAATTGGTCCGCGGCTGCCGCCCGCCAATGCCATAGGTGGCGCCCGCCTGCCCCATGGTCGCCACCCGCAACAGCGCCTCGGCATGGTCATCGACATACAGCCAGTCGCGCATGTTGGTGCCGTCGCCATAAACCGGCAACGGCTTGCCCTCCAGCGCATTGAGGATCATCACCGGGATCAGCTTCTCGGGAAACTGCCACGGCCCGTAATTGTTCACCGTGTTGCTGACGATCGTCGGCAGGCCATAAGTGTGGTGCCAGGCCCGCACCAGATGGTCGGACGCCGCCTTGCTCGCCGAATACGGGCTGCGCGGGTCGTACGCGGCATCCTCGTTGAACGGCGGATCGCTCTTGCCCAGCGCCCCGAACACCTCGTCCGTCGAGATGTGATGGAACCGAAACGCCGCCTTCCGCTCAGCCGCCAGCCCGCGCCAATACCCCAACGCCACATCCAGCAACGTATAGGTGCCAACCACATTGGACTGGATGAACGGCCCAGGCCCGTCGATCGAGCGATCGACATGCGTCTCGGCCGCCAGATGCATCACCAAATCCGGCTGATGGGTGGCAAAAACCTGCTGCATCGCCGCATGGTCGGCGATATCGGCCCGCACCAGCGTATGGCGGCTATGCGCCCGGCCATCCTCCAGCGCCTCCTCGGACGCCGCATAGGTCATTTTATCGACGTTTATCACAGAATGATCCGTGTTGCGGATCACATGCCGCACCACCGCCGAGCCGATGAAGCCGCATCCTCCGGTAATCAAAAGGCGCATAGGCTTTGAAAACCCTTCCCGTCTGTGCCGGCAAATTGGCAGCCTCGCCACGGACTCGCAACCGGCTTGTACCACGGGCAAAGCCCCCGCCGTTCACAACCCCTTCATCACCCGTGCCGCCCGGCCCCGTACGCAGGTTCGTGAAGCGGCCAGCTCCGCGCCAGCCCAGGCTTGCCCTGGCCGCACAGCCATATATTAGCTTCGACACAAATGAGATACAGGGGGCGGATTCAAGTTTGGGAGCGAACGCCGCCGGGAGGCCCTATAGGATAGGGTGTCCCGATGGGTTCTCACCGACGCGCGCTGACGATTGTTGATCGGACGACGATTGAGCTTCGTTTGCAGGACGGCTGGAGCGTGCGGGCGATA
>CAXNGD010000235.1:0-5036 GCA_964201575.1 Acetobacterales bacterium
CTGCTTGTCCAGCAGCTTGCGCTTGCGGCTGATATCGCCGCCATAGCACTTCGCGGTGACATCCTTGGACAGCGCGCCGATCGTCTCGCGCGCGATCACCCGCCCGCCGATCGCCGCCTGGATGGCGATCTTGAACAGCTGCTTGGGGATCAGGTCCTTCAGCTTCTCGCAGATGCTGCGCCCGCGCCGGTCCGCCTGGCTGCGATGGGCGATGAACGACAGCGCATCCACCGGATCCTGGTTAACCAGGATCGAGATCCGCACCAGCTCGCCCTCGGCATAATTGTCCATCGCATAGTCGAAGCTGGCATAGCCGCGGCTGACCGATTTGAGCCGGTCGTAGAAATCGAACACCACCTCGTTCAGCGGCAGCCGATACACCGCCATCGCCCGATTGCCGACATAGGTGAGGTCCAACTGCTGCCCGCGCCGGTCGCTGCACAGCGTCAGGATCGAGCCGAGATACTCATCCGGCACCATGATCGTCGCCTTGATCCACGGCTCCTCGATATGGTCGATCTTGGTGGGATCGGGCATGTCGGCGGGATTGTGCAGCTCGGTCATCGTGCCGTCATTGGCGAACAGGCGATACACCACGCTCGGCGCCGTTGCGATCAGGTCGAGGTCAAACTCGCGCGAAAGCCGCTCCTGGATGATCTCCAGGTGCAACAGCCCCAGAAACCCGCAGCGATAGCCAAACCCCAGCGCCGCCGAACTCTCCGGCTCATAATGAAAACTCGCATCGTTCAGCCGCAGCTTGGCCAGGCTGTCGCGCAGCTTCTCGAAATCATCGGCATCCACCGGAAACAACCCGCACCACACCACCGGCACGCTCGGTTTGAACCCGGCCAGCGCCTGGGCCGCCGGCTGGCGGTCATCGGTGATGGTATCGCCCACGGCAATATCGGCCACCGTCTTGATCGCCGCCGTGATGTAGCCCATCTCGCCCGGCCCGAGCGCGTCCATCGCTACCATCCGCGGCGTAAACACGCCCACCTGCTCCACCAGATGGGTGGAGCCGCGCGCCATCATCCGCACCTTCTGGCCGCGCTTGATCTGCCCGTCCTTGACCCGGATCAGCACGATCACCCCGAGATAGGCGTCGTACCAGCTATCCACCACCAGCGCCTTCAGCGGCGCGTCGCGATTTCCGGTCGGCGGCGGCAGCCGGGTGACCAGCGCCTCCAGCACCCCCTCGATGTTCAACCCGGACTTGGCGGAGACCATGATCGCATCTGACGCATCCAGCCCGATGACATCCTCGATCTGCTGCTTCACCCGGTCCGGCTCGGCCGCCGGCAGGTCGATCTTGTTGAGCACCGGCACGATCTCGTGGTTGGCCTCGATCGCCTGGTAGACATTGGCCAGCGTCTGCGCCTCCACCCCCTGGGACGCATCCACCACCAGCAGCGACCCCTCGCAGGCCGCCAGCGACCGGCTCACCTCATAGGCGAAGTCGACATGCCCGGGCGTGTCCATGAGGTTGAGCACATAGGTCTCGCCGTCCTTCGCCGTATAGGACAGCCGCACCGTCTGCGCCTTGATGGTGATCCCGCGTTCCTTCTCCAGCTCCATGTTGTCGAGGACCTGCTCGGTCATCTCGCGCGCGGTCAGCCCGCCCGTCGCCTGGATCAGCCGGTCGGCGAGCGTGGATTTCCCATGGTCGATATGGGCGATGATCGAGAAATTGCGGATGCGCGAAAGCGGAGTGTCGGTCATGGCGATCCCATAGGCCCTTTGCCCCGCATTGTCAGCCGCGCCCATTCTATCCTCGCAGCGTGGCGCCGGTCGCCTTCGCCACCGCCACCACCACCTTCTGCCCCGCCGTCTCGATCTCCTGGTCGGTCAGGGTGCGCTCGCGCGGCTGGAATACCACCTCGATGCCAAGCGATTTCTGCCCCGCCGCCATCTTCGCGCCCTCATAGACATCGAACAACGATACCGCGGAAATCAGCGTCCGCTCCGCCCCGCGCGCCGCCTTCAGCACCGCCTCGGCGGCCACGCCGCTCTCCACCACAAAGGCGAAGTCCCGCCGCACCGGCTGGAACGCCGGCAAATCGGGCGCGGATTTCTTGCGCCGCTTCGGATCCTGGATGGCGTCCAGGAAGATCTCGAACGCCACCGCCGGCCCGGCCAGGTCCAGCGTGCCGAGCACCGCGGGATGCAGTTCGCCGAACGTCGCCAGCACCGTCTTCGGTCCCTGCCGCACCACCCCGGAGCGGCCCGGGTGATAGAACCCCGGCGCATCGGCGGTGACGCTCAGCGCCTCCATCGGCACGCCCAGCGCCATCAGCACCGTCCAGACATCGGCCTTGGCCAGCATCGCATCCACCGGCGCGGCACCGCCCTGCCAGTGCCGGGCAGACATCCCGGCCCGCACGCCGGCCGCCACCAGGCGCTGCGCGTCCACCTCGGCAAAGGCCGGGCCGACCTCGAACAGCCCGACATCGCCCCAGCCGCGCGCCGCATTGCGCTGCGCCGCCATCGCCAGGGTGGCCACCGGCGTCGGCCGCATCTGGTCCAGGTCCGAGGCAATCGGATTGGCCAGCCGCAAACCGGCCTGCGCCGCCCCGAACAACGCCGCCGTCCCCGATGGCATGAAGCTGAACGTCACGCACTCCGCCA
Source organism: Acetobacterales bacterium (assembly GCA_964201575.1). Lineage (GTDB taxonomy): Bacteria > Pseudomonadota > Alphaproteobacteria > Acetobacterales > Acetobacteraceae > CAMDGX01. The sequence goes on from CAXNGD010000235.1 coordinate 2,626, forward strand.
GGCCCGCCGCCGCCAGAACCCGCCGCGCCAGCGCACTCCTCTGCTGCCGCGCCGACAGCGTGGCCGCCGGCACGGCGCCCCCCACGGGAAGCGACACCGCCGGCACCGTATCCAGCCCGCGCAGCCGCAGCACCTCCTCGATCAGGTCGCACTCCGGCTCGATCACCGCCCGGCCCTCCGCCGCCCGCGCCGCCCGATCGGCCGGCAGGCTGGCCGAAGGCTCGAGCGCCGAACTGCCGGCGACATCGTTGCGCCAGGACGGCACTGAGACCGTCACCTGCGTGTTGCTGCGCGCCAGCACCCCAAACCCCAGGCTCTCCAGCTTCGCCACCGCCTCGTCCGGGGCGACATCCAACCCGCCGAAATCGCGCAGCCGCACAAACCGCAGGCTCGCCGTGCGCTGCCAGGCCGGCTCCGCCCCCGCCGAGACCACCTCGCTCGCCTCGCCACCACACAGCTCGATGATCATCCGCGTCGCCGCCTCAACCGCATCCGGCAGCAGCGCCGGGTCAATTCCGCGCTCAAACCGCTGCCGCGCATCCGAAACAATCTGATGCCGCCGCCCACTCAGCGCCACCGCCACGGGCTCGAACAACGCACACTCCAGGAACACCGACGTGGTCCCCTCGGCGCACCCCGTCGCCTCGCCTCCAATCACCCCGGCCAGCGACTGCACCCCATTGGCATCGGCAATCACGCAATCATCGACAGTCGCCGTGTAGTCCTTGCCATTCAGCGCCCTGAACGTCTCGCCATCCCCCGCCCGGAACACCAGCCGCCCACCGGCCACCTTGTCGGCATCAAACACATGCAACGGCCGGCCAAGATCCATCGTGAAGAAGTTCGTAACATCCACCAGCGCATTGATCGGCCGCAGCCCCACCGCCACCAGCCGCTCCTGCAACCACTTCGGGCTCGGCCCGTTCTTCACCCCGCGAATGGTCCGCCCCAACACCCAGGGACACACCAACGGCATCTCAATCGCCCACGCCACCGCCGACGCCCCAACCCCCGCCACCTTCGCCGGCGCAAACGGCACCAACCGCCCCAGCCCCGCCGCCGCCAAATCCCGCGCCACCCCGCGCACCGACAGCGCATCCCCCCGGTTCGGCGTTACCGCAATCTCAATCAGCGGATCATCCAGCCCAGCCCAAGCCGCATACGAAACCCCAACCGGCGCCGCGTCATCCAACTCGACAATCCCGGTATGGTCCTCCCCCAGCCCCATCTCCTTGTACGAAAGCAGCATTCCCGCACTCTGCACCCCGCGGATCTCGCCCACCTTCAGCGTGATCCCGGTCCCCGGAATGAAACTCCCCGCCGGCGCGAACACCCCCTTCATCCCCGTGCGCGCATTCGGCGCCCCACACACCACGGACACGATCTCCCCGCCCGCATCGACCTTGCATGCCCTTAGCCGATCGGCATTCGGGTGCTGCACCGCCTCGATCACATGCGCCACCACAAACGGCGCCAACGCCGCGCCCCGGTTCTCCACCCCCTCCAGCTCCAACCCGATATTGGTCAGCGCGGTGGTGATCTCATCGAGCGACGCCTCGGTGTCGAGATGCGTCTTCAGCCAGGACAACAGGAACTTCATGACTTCTCACCCAGATAGGAAGAATGTTCTTTTTTGCAAAAAAGAACCAAAAAACCTTTATCCATGAAGCACGGCCCCAATCGGATAAAGTTTTTTTTGCTTCTTTTTGTTCACAAAAAGAAGACTCTTCTTAAACCCCTTCATGCAACGCCGCCGGCGCCAGCGCGCTAAACCCGTAATGCCGAAGCCACCGGATATCGCTCTCATAGAACGGCCGCAGATCGGGAATGCCATGCTTCAGCATCGTCACCCGCTCGATCCCCATGCCAAACGCAAACCCCTGCCACTCCCGCGGATCGATCCCGCAATTGGCCAGCACCTTCGGATGTACCATCCCGCTGCCCAGAATCTCCAGCCAATCCCCGCCGCCCCCCAGCTCCCCGGTCTTCCGGTTCCACCCGATATCCACCTCCATCGAAGGCTCGGTGAACGGAAAATACGAAGACCGGAACCGCACCGGCAGGCTGGTGATCCCAAAGAACGCCCGCAGGAAATCGATCAGACAGCCCTTCAGATGCCCCAGCGTGATCGCCCGATCGATCACCAACCCCTCCACCTGGTGAAACATCGGCGAGTGCGTCGCGTCATGATCCGCCCGATACGTCCGCCCGGGCACAATCACCCTGATCGGCGGCTCCTGGTTCAGCATCGTGCGCACCTGCACCGGCGAGGTGTGTGTCCGCAACACCCGCGGCCGCCCATCGGCATCCATCCCCGGCACATAGAACGTGTCCATGTCCTGCCGCGCCGGATGATGCGCCGGAATGTTCAACGCCCCGAAATTGCGCCAGTCATCCTCGATATCCGGCCC
>CAXNGD010000236.1:0-5032 GCA_964201575.1 Acetobacterales bacterium
AAACTCAGCAGTCTGGTCTGGGACAGCTACGACGCCATCGTCCAAGCATGCAAAGACGCATGGAACTTCCTCGCCGAAGACCCAATGCGGATCGCATCCATCGGACATAGGCAGTGGGCGTGTGTCAGAAGCTAGGGCGGTTGGTATTATTTCGCTTCCTCCCTGATCGTGGCAAACGTCTCGCTCGCGACAATCAGCGCCTCGCGCACAAACGGCAGCCCGACATAGACTGACAGATGCAGGATGGCCTCGGTCAGCTCCTCCTCGCTCCAGCCATGATTGCGCGCCATGCGCAGATGCACCGCCAGCTCGGGATAGCGTCCGGTCGAGGTGTCGGAGATCACGCAGATCAGCGCACGGGTCTTCAGATCGAGGCCGGCCCGCGTCCACACCGAACCGAAGGCGATATCGGTCGCCAGTTCGCGGAACTTGACCATGATGGGATCGGCGTAGAGCGTTGAATTGAGCTTCTCGGCGTATGCCTCGCCCATCAACTCCGTCCGCATCGCATCGCCGCGCGCCCGTAGGCTGTTATCGGTCATCACGCCACTCCTTGGATGAGTTTCGGGGAAGCCGGCCGGCTGCGCCGCAGCAGCAGCACGGCAATCGCCACGTTCACCAGGTTCCACGCGAACCCGTTGGCGAACGCCGCACGATAAGACCCGGTCAGGTCGAAGATCGCGCCGGACATCCAGCCGCCGAGCGCCATGCCCAGGATCGTCATCATCAGCACGATGCCCACCCGAGTGCCGGCCTCGCGCGCCGGGAAGTATTCGCGCACGATGATCGCATAGCTCGGGATGATCCCGCCCTGGAACAACCCGAACAGGGCCGAGACCACATACAGCGAGGTCAGTCCGTCGAAGGCAAAGTACATCAACAGCGCAAGCGCCTGCAGCACCGAGCCCAGCAACAAGGTCACCAACCCGCCGATCCGGTCCGTGATCCACCCGGTGGCCAACCGGCTGATCACCCCGAAGCCGAACATCAACGACAGCATCTCCGCCCCGCGCGCCACCCCGTACCCGAGGTCGCCGCAATAGGCGACGATATGCACCTGTGGCATCGACATCGCGACACAGCACATCACGCCGGCCAGGCAGAGCAGCACCATCATCTGCGAGTGTGTGATGCCGCGCAGCGCAATCCCCGATGCCTGGCCTGCAACCACTGGCGCATGTGCCGGCGGTCGGCGGCGCACCAGCAGCGACATCGGGATCAGAACCGCGGCACAGACCACTCCGATCACGATGTGCCCAGTCCGCCAGCCAATTGTATCGATCATCAGTTGTACCACTGGCGGCCATATCGTGGCGGCCAGGTAATTCCCTGCCGCACTGATCGCCACCGCAATACCGCGGTTGCGGATGAACCAGCGCGACGAGTCCGCCATCAGCGGCCCAAACACCGCGGACGAGCCTAGCAGCCCGATCGGCACCCCATGCGCCAGGGCGAACACCCAGAGATTGGGCGCCATCCCGGCGATCACATAGCCGATCCCCAGGCAGGCCCCGCCGATCGCCACCGGCACCGCCACGCCAAACCGATCCGCCAGCCTGCCCATCAGCACGCCGCCCACGGCAAACCCAATTGTCACCAGCGTGAACGGCAGCGTGGCATCCGCCCGGTCGAGCCCGAATTCGGCCTGGATCGCCGGCAGCACCACCACGGCCGACCACATCCCCACGCCGCCGATGGTCCCCAGCACCAGCGCCAGCCCCAGCCGCATCCAGGCATAGGGCGAGTCCTCAACCCCCGGGGACACCCCAGCTTCGGCGCTCGAGATCATCAGGCCCAGCCCGGCGGCGGCACAAACGCGCGCCAGGACTTCTCCAGCAGCCGCGCCACCTCGATTGTCGTGCGGTCGTCATACATGGCGCCAAGAATCTGTACCCCGAACGGCAAGCCTGCCTTGCTCAGCCCCAGCGGCGCCACCGTCCCTGGGAGGAGATAGAAGCTCGCCAACCCAGCCCAGAACATCTGGTCCGTCACCGGCACGTCATGACCGTTCACCGGGATCACCCGGTTGTGCCGCTCGCCCGCCTGGTCATGCACGAAGGCCGGTGACGCCGCCTGCGGGCACAGCAGCACGTCCCAATCGCGGAAGAACGCCGCCCAGGCCCGACGCATCTTCTGCCGCCGCTCGTTCTTCTGCAGGAACACCCGGTGTGTCATCGAAATCCCTCGCGCCATCTGGGCATAGTAGCTCGGATCGTCCGCCGTCTGCCCATCCCGCACCGCCGCCCACTGCGCCGCCCCGGCATCATCCATTCCGACCGCGGTAGTCGCCCGCAGCATCTCGATGTACAGCGCTTGCCCCTCGGCCAGGTCAAAGTCCGGCCGGGCGGTCAAGCTCACCTTGGCTCCTTCCTTGCGCAGCGCGCGGGCCAACCGCTCCAACTCCGCCTGCATCTCGCCATCCACATCCGAACAGGGATGGCTGGTCATGACCGCCACTCGAAGCCCACCCCACGCCTTCTCCCGCGGCGGCGGCAACTTCAACTGCCACGCCGCCGCGGCCGGCTCCGACCCCGCCATGATGTCCAACCCAAGCGCCAGGTCATCGGCCGAACGCGCCAACGGCCCCACGACCGCCATGTCCAACTCGTCGAGATTGTCGAACACCGTATGCCCGGTCTGCGGGCAGATGCCCCATGTCGGCTTGTGCCCGAACACCCCGCAATAATGCGCCGGATTGCGGATCGAGGCGCCGATATCGCTGCCGGTCTCCATCCCCGTCAGCCCCGCCGCCAATGCCGCCGCCGACCCGCCCGATGAGCCCCCCGGCGTCCGGCCGGCATCCCACGGATTGCCCGTCGACCCATACACCGCATTGAAGCTCTGCCAATCCGCCAGGTTCAGCGGCACGTTGGTCTTGCCGAAGAACACCGCGCCGGCCGCCATGTAGCGCGCCACAGTGACGGAATTGGCCTTCGCGCGGTGGTCCTTCAGCACCGGATTGCCCCAAGTGGTCGGCAGCCCGGCGATATCGAAACTCTCCTTGATCGTCATCGGCACGCCATGCAGCTTGCCCGCAACCCCCTTCGCGCGATCCCGGTCCAACGCCGTCGCCCGCTTGCGCGCCCGCTCAAAGTCGCGCACCACCACGGCGTTGATCCGCCCGTCCAGCCGCTCCACCCGAGCGATATAGTGGTCCAGCAACTCGCGGCAGCCGATCGCACCGCGCCGGATCAGCGCTGCCTGGCGCTTTGCCGACAGAAACGTAGGGTCCATTTCGTATCTCCTCGCCCGTGCGACACTCTGCCGCGCCCGGGCGCGTCGCGGAAGGGGCAGGAAGAGTCTTCCTTTTGTGAACAAAAAGAAGCAAAAAAACTTTATCCATTCGCTCGCGATCGACACCGTTCTCGATGACGTCGCAACCGGCATTGTTCCGGGTAGTCACGGCGCAATCGGGTAAAGTTTTTTTGCTTCTTTTTGTGCACAAAAAGAAGAATCCTGTCTTCCTCGTCCAGGGGCTTTCTCCACCCACGCCCCCAAGGCTAGGCTCCCTCCTACAACCCAGGAGATACCCCATGATACACGTGCTCGCCATCATCACCGCCAAGCCCGGCATGCGCGCCACCATCCTCGCAGCCTTCCACGCCAACATGCCCGCGGTCCACGCCGAGGATGGCTGCATCGAGTACCAGCCGGTGATCGACGTCGAGAATTTCGGCGCCATCCAGACCGCGCTCGGCCCTGACAGCTTCGTCGTCGTAGAGAAATGGGCCACCGCGGACGCGCTGAAGGCCCATGGCGCGGCACCCCACATGGCCGCCTATGCCGCCAAGACCCGCGAGATGGTCGCCAGCCGCGTCATCCACGTGCTGAAGAACGGCTGATCCGCGCCATGGATGCTGCCGCCCGGCTGCTCGGCCCGGACGAACCTTCGCCCGTGCTGCTCCACCCGCCGGCGCTCGCGCCGGGGGACTGGGCCACGGGGGACAGCCCGTTCCTGCTGGCCGCCGACCATGCCGGGCGGCGCATTCCGCGCAAGCTTGGCGATCTCGGCCTGCCGGAGTCCGAGCTGTCGCGCCACATCGGTTGGGACATCGGCATCTGGGGCACCACCACCCGCCTCGCCGATGCGCTCCGCACCCTGGCCATCGGTCAGGCCTATTCGCGCCTGGTCATCGACTGCAACCGCGCGCCCCATTGGCCCAGCGCCTGTCCGCAGGTCAGCGAGAGCACTGAGGTTCCCGGCAACGCCGCCTTGACCCAGGCCGATCGCACCGCCCGCGCCGTAGAGATCCACGCGCCGTACCATATCGCGCTCGCCGGGCTGGTGCGCGCTCGCCTGGCCGCTCGGCGCAAGCTGCTCTTCGTGGCGATGCACAGCTTCACCCCGGTCTACAGGGGGGCTGCCCGGCCCTGGCATGCCGGCGTGCTGTTTGATGAGGCCGACCCGCGCAGCCTGCCGCTCGCCCATGCCATGCTCGACCTTCTGCGCGACGAGCCAGGGCTGGTCGTCGGCGCCAACGAGCCCTACGTGCTCTCGGCTAGTTCCGACCATTCCGTCCCAACCCATGCCCAGGCGAATGGCGTGCCGTACCTTGAGCTTGAGATCCGCCAGGATCTGATCGCAGCCCCTGCCGGTCAGGCCGAGTGGGCCGACCGCCTGTCCTGCCTCATCCCCGCAGCCTGGGCCCGCGCCGGCGGCTGATGCAAGCGCCCCGCGCGGACATCAGTGCAAATATACAACGGAACCGGATTCTGCGGCTGGGTGCAAGCCTGATAGCGGTTTTCGCCTGAGTGCAGCCATATGTTTCAAAAAAGCAATAAAATCTCACAGGTTTCGTGCCAAATTTGGAAGCGCGTGCCATCTCCTTGGACGTTTGAGTGCAAAATTATATCATCCATTGAATACATTTATTCTTAACGTTATACCAACCGCCCCAACCTCGGACTCTCGGCTGTTTCCAACGGTGGCATTCTCTGATGCCCTCGTCTCTGGCTGCGATTCGCGGCGTTGAGGGCGGTCATGGGCACGGCGATCACGATCACCAATCTGGCGCACTCATCGTCTTCGCTG
>CAXNGD010000237.1:0-5029 GCA_964201575.1 Acetobacterales bacterium
CCCAGATTTCTGCCGACACAGCGATCGTCGACCAGTCGGCAATGCGCCAGCCGTCTTCCCAGCGTGTCACCGTTGCCGAACGCCCGGGTTAGTGGCTATCGTGCCTCCGTGACGGCCAAGGTGGCCGTTCATCGGGGGAATCCCGGTTCCTTCTGACTATTCCCTGAGAACCCCACCCCAATGACCAAATTCCCCGCCTACCCCGACCACTGCGGCTGGAACGCTCTCCTCCCCCCGCGCACGCCCACCCCAAGCGCCGAGGGCGACCTCACCGCCAGATACGCCGTCATCGGCGCCGGCTTCACCGGCCTCGCCGCCGCCGCCCGCCTAGCGGAACTCGACCCGCAAGCCACCATCCTCATCATCGAAGCCACCACCGTCGGCGAGGGCTCCTCCGCCCGCAACTCCGGCTTCGCCAGCCCGCGAGACCTCCCCGCCGGCACCACTCCGGCCGATCTCGCATCCGCCGCCGCCCTGGACCGCTTCGGCCAGGAAGGCTGGGACTGGCTGATGGCCCAGATCGACCAGCACGGCATCCAATGCGACCTCCGCCGCACCGGCCGCATCAAGGCCGCCGCCACCGACCTCGGCGCCCAAGCCGTCGACGCCCTGCACAGCATTGTCCAAACCCTGGGGATCCCGCACCAACGCCTCGACCCCGCCGCCCTCCAGGACCGCATCGGCACCAGCTACTACAAGACCGGCCTCTACACCGAGGAAGGCTACCTCCTGCAACCCGGCGCCCTGATCCGCGGCCTCGCCGACGCCCTGTCGCAAAACGTCTGCCTCTGCGAGAACACCCCGCTCCAATCCCTGCGCCGCCACCAGGGAAAATGGCACCTCGCCACCCCCTCCGCCCACATCACCGCCCAAACCGTCGTCATGGCCACCAACGCCGCCATCCGCCATTTCGGCTACCTGCGCGACCGCCTCGTCACCATCTACACCTACGCCGCCATCACCCAGCCGATCCATCCCGACGATCTCGGCCAAATGCCCGACTGGGGCCTCCTCCCCTCGCACCGCCTCGGCACCACAATCCGCCGCATCGGCCAAGACCGCCTGATGGTCCGCTCGCTTTACGCCCACGAACGCCCGCTGGACCCCAGCCACGTCCAACAGACCCTGCTAAGCTGCTTCCACCGCCGCTACCCCGCCCTGTCCCACATCGCCCTGGAGCACATCTGGGGCGGCACCACCGCCCTGACCATGAACGGCGCCCCCTGGTGGGGCCAGGTCGACCAGGCGCTCTACACCTCCGCCGGCTGCAACGGCGCCGGCATCGTCAAGGGTATCGTCCTGGGCAAACGCCTCGCCGAACACATCACCGGCCACGGCACCCACACGGACATCCAGGAAGCCTACGGCCGCGCCAACTGGGTCGCCCCCGAACCCTTCCGCTCCATCGGCTTCAACCTCATCGCCGCCCGCGAACGCCGCAAGGCCGGCGCGGAAACCTAAATCCGCCCAACCAGCAGCTTCGCCAGCGCCTGCAACTGCGCCTGCGACAAAATCGCCTTCCCCGTACTCGCGTTCAGCCCGCTGCCCAGCCCCACCATCCGCTCGCCCTTGCGCGCATACAGCGCATGATCGAAATCCGCCGGATGAAACGCCTCGTCGCCCAGCCCGCCAACCGCCGTCGGCTTGCCGAACGCCTCCCGCGCATCCCGATAATCCTTCGCCGTCCCCAGCGACACGATCAGCAACAACGTCCCGTCCGCACCAACGAAATTCTGCGCCCCCTGCGCCCCCGGCACCGCCCCCTTGGCGACCGCGCGCACCCCAGCCAACCGGCTGACCCCCTCGATCTCCGCCACCGTCAACTCGCCCGCCGCCAGCGCGATCCCCGACAGGGCAAAACTCGCCACCACCAAAAACCCACGCCGCGCCAACATCGCCCTATCGCCCAAGGAACGCCCTCCGAACATAATCATTGCCCAACAACTCCTCCCCCGTCCCGCCCAACACCGTCGCCCCCTTCTCCATCACATACCCCCGGTGCGCAATCTTCAGCGACTGGTGCACATTCTGCTCCACCAGCAACACCGACACCCCCTCCTCCGCAATCGCCGAAATCAGCCGGAACAACTCCTGCACCCGCAGCGGCGCCAACCCCAGCGACGGCTCATCCAGGATCATCAGCCGCGGCCCGCTCATCATCCCGCGCGCAATCGCCAGCATCTGCTGCTCGCCCCCGGACAACGATCCCGCCAACTGCCCCCGCCGCTCCGCCAGCTTCGGAAACAACGCAAAACACTGCGCCGCCGCCCGCACCACCACTGCCGCCTTCTGCGTGAACCCGCCCATCTGCAGGTTCTCCTCCACCGTCATCTGCGCAAACACCAGCCGCCCCTCAGGCACCAGCGTGATCCCCCGCTTCACAACCACATGGCTCGGCCGCCCCTCCAACGCCTCCCCATCAAACCGCACCGACCCAGCCTTCGCCCGTAGCGCCCCGGCCACCACCTTCACCGTCGTCGACTTCCCCGCCCCATTCGCCCCCAGCAGCGCCACGATCTCCCCACGCCCGACCTGGAACGAAACATCCCGCACCGCGGCCACGCCGTTATACGAAAACGCCAACCCGGAAACGTCCAACAACACATCCATCCCGGCACGATACCCCAACACCCCTAAGGCCGCACCCCCGGCGTCTCCACCTTCAGCCCGGCCCCCCGCGCCGCCCGGAACAACTCCAAATCCCCCAGCAACCCCTCATCCCGCGCCAAAACCTCCGCCCGCACCCCCACCAGGCACGCCCGCAACCGCCGGAACAAAGACCCCATCCCCTGCCACTCCAGCCGATAGATCGGATACCCATTGGCATGCCCTTGCGGTATCCGCGCCCCCGCCAGCGACTGCCCCGCCAACTGCTCATGGCACTGCGCACACGACAGATTCAGCTGCCCCTGCCGCAACCGAAAGAACGCCTCCCCCCGCGCCACATGCGCCGCCGCCGCGCCCTCCACCTCCACCGCAATCGCCATCCCCCGCGACTGCAACCCAACCAACGCCGTCACCCCCAACATCGCATCCCCCTCCGGCGCCAAAGCCGCCACCCCCTGCCGCTCCACCCGGCACTGATTCACCCGCTGCTCAAGGTTCAAAACCCGCCCGCCCTCAACCACAGGATACCGCGCCGCCACCCCGCGCATCCCCTCCACCGCCCCATGGCACCCCGCGCACCCCTGCCCCCAAACCGCCGCCCCCTGCTGCACCCACAGAAACGCCGGATTGGCCAAGTCATCATCCTGCATCGCCCGCACCTGCGGCCCCGCATCCTCATACCCCGAACGCTTCTCCTCCCCCGCACCCAGCAATCCCAGGCAGCAAACTGCAAACAAAAGTCTTCTTTTTGTGAACAAAAAGAAGCAAAAAAACTTCATCCATTGGGCCGAGCCCAAACGGATAGAAGTTTTTTGGTTCTTTTTTTCAAAAAAGAACATCTGCCTCAACTCACTTTAATGTCAACCCGCTCCTCGCCCTCCATTCCCCGATCATCCACCCACCGCAAAACCATCGTCCCGCTCCGCGCCAGCCGCGCCGAAAACGCCAGATATGGATTGGCCGAAATCGCCGGATGCAGCGTCGCCGAGAACACCTCCTCCCCATCCACCAGGCACTCAAACCGGTTGATGATGTCCTGCGCCACCACCATCCCAACCGCATCGCGCCGGAACCCCGTCTCCATCACATGCTGGATCAGGATCCGCACCTCGAACGCCACCCCCGCCCGAACCTCCCGCGGAACATTCAACAACGGCCTCACCGCCATGCCCGCCCCCTAATCATCCAAACACGCAGACAAGGTCACCAACAAACTCACACTGTCCCGCCAGCACGAGCCATCCGCAAACACCGCCACCGCATGCACCGTCTGTGACGTCGCCAACCGGATCCGCGTCGAAACACGCGCCCCGCCCGACAGCTTGCCGAACCGGAAATGCGCCACCCCCGGCCGCGGATTCCCATCGGCAAACACATGGATATCCGTCAAAACCGCCCCCGCAGGCACATCCGCCCCCAGCGACACCGTCATCCCAACCGCATTGCCGTTCTCCACCAGCTCCGGCACCTCCAGCCGAACCCGCCCAGCCTTCGGCACCGCCCCGCCAGCCACCGCCCGGATCAGCGCCTCGACCTCCTCAGGCTTCGCCCAAGCCCCCGCCGGCAGAACCGCCCCCGCCGCCGCCATCAGCACAAACCCCCGCCGCGGCAACATCGTCATTCCTCCTTCAACCCAACCAGAAACACCACCGCATCCTCAATCTGCTGCGCCGACAAAACACCCCGCCCGCGCCAGGCCGCCCCCACCCGCACCAGCCCCTCGCTACGAAAATACCCGGGCATCACCGTCTCCGGATTAACCCGCCACGGCTCAACCAGCCGCAGCCGGATCTCCCCCGCCGACAGCCGATCCCCCACCCCGCGCAAATCCGGCCCGATCGTCGCCGCCAGCCGCTCCTCCGGAAACGGCCCAGCATGGCACAGCACACAAGTCCCAACCTGCCGGCTCACCACCACCGCCCGCCCGCGCACCGCATCGCCCACCAGCCCGTCCAGCGGCGCCCCCATCCCCTCCGCCGCGGCGACAGCGGAAAACCCCACCATCGCCGCGAACAGAAAGGCCCGCACATCAAGCAAGCCAAGTCTTCTTTTTGTGAACAAAAAGAAGCAAAAAAACTTTATCCATTCGCTCCACCACCATGCCAAGCGAAGGACCCACGCTCACATCTTCCAAACCCCACCCCCGGCGCACGATGATTTCGCCCGCCGCAAACGAGTGAAGTTTTTTTGCTTCTTTTTGTTCACAAAAAGAAGACCCTCCGCCCCTACCTAAGGAGCCACGAACGAATAAGCGATTCGGGTTGCGTTTTGCAAGGGCAGAGGATTCCGGCTCGGCTTTGATGTGTCTACGATTCGCGGATGATCGACGAGAACGCGATCCGCGCGCGGTATGCGGCCATCAAGGACCTGTTGGATGAGCGAGGGCGCCGTTTGTTCGTGGCGGCGGAGAAGGTTGCGGCGG
>CAXNGD010000238.1:0-5023 GCA_964201575.1 Acetobacterales bacterium
ACCGTCAACAGCCGCACCGAACGCCTCAAGGACATGCTGCGACACCACCGCGGTGTCGCCACCCGATACCTCGGCAACTACCTCAACTGGTTCCACCTCGCCACACTCAACCCAAACCCCAACAGCCGAGCCTGTCTCAGCGCAGCTCCCGGGCATAATCAGGCCGGAATAGCCCATGCATAGAGAGTGAGAACAGAGCCAAGTTTTTTGTTTCTTTTTTTCAAAAAAGAAAGCACTTCTTTTTAAAAAATGAAGCAAAAACTTTTATCCGTTCAGTCCCACCCCTATGCCGCCCGCCGGTCCCCGCGCGCGCCATAGGCCCGGCACGCCGCGCCGAACGCGCCGAAGATCGCCATCGAATCCGCGTTCTCGGCAAACCGCCACTCCGGGTGCCACTGCACCCCGAACGCCCAACCGGACGCGCTCGCCACCCTGACCGCCTCCACCGTCCCGTCCGGCGCCACCGCCTCCACCACCAGCCCTGGCGCCACCACATCCAGCCCCTGGCCATGCAGCGAATTCACCCGCGTGCCCGCCCGGCCCAGCAGCCGCGCCATCTCCCCGCTCAGCGCGATCTCGTGCTTCGCCGCATAGCGCTGGTCCTGCGTCCCCTCGCCCGCCCGGTGGTCGAACCGTCCGTCCAGCTTATGCACCTCCTGGTGCAGCGTGCCGCCCAGCGCCACGTTCAGCTCCTGGATCCCCCGGCAAATCGCCAGCACCGGCATCCCCCGCCCCAGCGCCGCCCGGATCAGCGGCAGCGTCGTGTCGTCGCGCCGCGGATCGTGCATCCCCGGCGTCGCATCCTCGGTGATGCCATAGCGCCCCGGCTCCACATTGCTCGGACTGCCCGACAGCAACAACCCGTCCAGCCGGTCCAGCACATGCAACAACCCATCGCCAACCGGCGGCAACAACACCGGCATCCCGCCCGCGCCGCCGATCACCGCATCGCCATAGCGCGACGGCGTCGCATGGTTCGGATGACCCCCGACGTCGCGGGAACAGGCGGGAATGCCGACAATGACGGACATGCGGACCTCGAAACGTGACCATCCCTCTTACCACCGGCACCGCGTCCTGGCACCCCGTGCCACCACGCGACCGTTCTCAGAAATTTTGTCTATAGCGCGATTTATCCCTTGCAGCTATCCAAAATTCTAACTATCATTGCTCCATGACATAGCAAGGACCCCACCCCATGGCGCCCCCGCCGCCGGTTCCGCCGCCCCTGGCTCCGCAGATCGCCGGCCTGACGGCCGGACTCCGCGCCGAGTCCGCGGCCCTGGCCGACCGCTACGGAACGATCCCGGCCCGGCTGGTGGCGGCCGTGCATGCCATGCTCCTGGCCGCCCTGGCGCGCCTCATGGACCGGCTCGAACAGCTCCTGCTGCTGTGGCAATCCGGCCAGCTCCCCCAGCCTGCCGCAAGGCCGGTCATCGCAAGCACCACTCCCCCCACCAAGTTCAACCCGATAAGCCCCACCCGCACCAAGAGCAGCCGGACTCTGCACACCCGGAGTCCGCCCGGCGCCACACCCCCCGCCCCCAATCCGCCCATCCAGACCCCGCCCAGCGGCACCAGGCGCGAACGCCCCGGCCCCGCATCGGCCCCGATCCCCTGCCACGCCACCATCCCGCCACCTCCAACTCGGCACGCCCGCGCCCCACCGCGAAAAACCACCCCCAGGGCACCACGCCGTCGCACGCCCTTATTATTTCGATATAACAATTAAATACACCAGATCCCAAACGGATAAAAGCTTTTTGGTTCTTTTTTTAAAAAAGAACAAGCACTTCTTTTTGAAAAAAGAAGCAAAACTTTCATCCATTAGCGCGGGAGCACCCCTTCCAGCGCCCTGGCCTCCGTCCCCGCGAACAATCCGTGCCGCAGCATCAGGGCGGACAGGACGACCGAGACGTTGAACTTGAAATCATCGCTGCTGCGCAGCGCCGCGGCGATATCGGCAAGCTTGCACAATTCAAACGACTCGACCTCGCCGTCATGGGCCTGCGGGACGAAGTCCTCCGGCAGTTCGACCTCGTAGCAATGCAACAGGTCGCGGCGCAGGCCCTCGGGGCGCTCCATGGCATAGCGGATGACCCCGGTCCGCACGGCGCGGCGGGCGAGGGGCTCGGGCATCGCGGCCTCCTCGGCGGCTTCCTTGATCAACGTCTCGTCGGGACCGTGCCCGGCCGGCATGCCCCCGGCGACGATGTGGTCGAGCTTGCCGGGGTCAAGCGCCTTGGTCCGCGACCGCCGCGCGATCCAGATGTGCAGCCCGTCGGCGCGCCGCACCAGCCCGTCCAGGTGGATGCCTTGGGCCTCGATGCCGAACGCCGGCAGCGCGCCGCGGTCGATGGTCGACAGCACCGGCCCATCGGGCCTGGCGCGCACATCGAAAGCCTCGCGGCGGTTCCGCATCAGGCCCTGGTCCGCCAGGGTGCGCGCAATGCCAGGCAGGTCCGCCGCGGCGGCATCGTCCAGCACCACCCCGGCCGCGCCGACCTGGACATGGTTGAAGCCGGCCACCGCCTCGGCCAGCGCGGGCATGAGCCAGCCCACCTGGTCCGGGCCGATCAGGAAGGGGATCCGGCCGCCGGGCAGGCGGGCGTTGTTGACCTCGGCGATATGGCGCAACAGGGTTTGCATGCCGTGCCGTTAGCCGGGAATTGCTGCCGCGACCAGCCCGCTGCTTGGCGTTCGCCACCGGGCATGCCACATCCCATCGCATGAGAAGCACCAGCGGACCGCAACTGAACGTGGCTGGCGGCGAGCAACGCTCCGGCCTGCAAACCATCGGCTCCCTGTTGCCCTATCTGTGGCCGCGCGACGACGTGGTGGCGCGGTTCCGCGTGGTGGTGGCGTGCGTGTTCCTGGTCTGCGCCAAGATCGCCGTGGTCTGGGTGCCGGTTGTCTATAGCTGGGCGGTGGACGCGCTGGCGCCGAAGATTGCCGCGGGTTCGCCGGCCGCGATCCTGGTCGTCCCGATGGTGCTGATCGTCGCCTATGGCCTGTTGCGCATCGCCTCCAGCGCATTCGGCGAAATGCGCGATGCGGTGTTCGCGGCGGTTCAACAGCGCACGGTGCGGCGGGTGGCGTTGCAGACCTTCCAGCATCTGCACCGCCTGTCGCTGCGTTTCCATCTGGATCGCCACACCGGCGGCCTGTCGCGCGCCATCGAGCGCGGCACGGTCGGCATCGAGCAGGTGCTGCGCCTGGCGGTGTTCAACGTGATCCCGACGCTGCTGGAAGTGCTGATGGTGGTCGGCATCCTCTGGTACATGTTCGACTGGCGCTTCGCCCTGGTCACCATGGTGGCGGTGACGCTGTACCTGTCCTTCACGCTGATCTTCTCCAACGTGCGGGTGCGCATCCGCCGGCGGATGAACGCCACGGATAGCGAGGCCCAGTCCAAGGCGGTGGACAGCCTGCTGAACTACGAGACGGTCAAGTATTTCGGCAACGAACCACACGAGGCCCGCCGCTTCGACGAAGCCTGGGCGCATTACGAGCGCGCGGCGGTCAAGAACCAGGTGACGCTGAACATCCTCAACCTGGGCCAGGCGGTGATCATCGCCGTCGGCCTGTCGGTGGTGATGCTGATGGCGGCACAGGGGGTGGCCAACGGCACGATGAGCGTCGGCCGCTTCGTGCTGGTCAACACCTATCTGATGCAGCTGTATCAGCCGCTGAACATGCTCGGCTTCGTCTATCGCGAGATCAAGCAGGGCCTGACCGACATGGAGCAGCTGTTCCGCCTGCTCTCGCTGAACCAGGAGGTAGCCGACAAGCCTGGTGCGCCGGCTCTGGCCACGGCAAAAGGCGAGCTCGTCTTCGACAACGTCCATTTCGGCTACCAGCCTGAACGGGAAATCCTCAAGGGCATCTCCTTCCGCGTCCCTGCCGGCGGCAGCTTGGCCATCGTCGGCTCCACCGGCGCCGGCAAATCCACCATCAACCGCCTGCTGTTCCGCTTCTACGACACCACCGGCGGCCGCATCCTGATCGATGGCCAGGATATCCGCGACGTGACGCAAGACAGCCTGCGCGCCGCCATCGGCGTGGTGCCGCAGGACACCGTGCTGTTCAACGACACCATCCGCTACAACATCGGCTATGGCCGCACCGGCGCCACCCAGGAACAGATCGAACACGCCGCCCGGCTGGCCCAGGTGCATGATTTCGTCCTGCGCATGCCGGACGGCTACGACACCCGCGTCGGCGAACGCGGCCTCAAGCTCTCAGGCGGCGAGAAACAACGCGTCGCCATCGCCCGCACCATCCTGAAGGACCCGCCGATCCTGGTGCTGGACGAAGCCACCAGCGCGCTGGACACCCGCACCGAACAGGACATCCAGTCCGCCCTGCGCGCCGTGGCCAGCCATCGCACCACGCTGACCATCGCCCACCGGCTGTCCACCGTGGTCGATGCCGACGAGATCATCGTGCTGGACCAGGGCGAAGTGGTGGAACGCGGCACCCATGCCGGCCTGGTGGCGCAAGGCGGCACCTATGCCCGGATGTGGGCGATGCAGGCCGAACAACAGGAACCCGTCCCGGCAAAGTAGGCCGGCCGCCTTTCATTTCGCCAAAACCCGGCCCATATCAACGAGGCAGCAGGAGCGCCCGCCATGCCCGATGACGATAACGGCTTCGATGAGCACGGCGCGCCCGCCGACCTCAGCCACGCCGGCGCCGTGGTCGACAAAGCCGTCGAATACATGACCAGCCAGAACATCAGCAGCCTCGCCATCGCCTCGGCCCTGCTCGGCGGTGCCATGGGGATGCTGGCCCGATCGATGTCCGACGATGCGGTGATCCAAGTGCTGCACAACGCCATCGCCTCCGTGCGCTCGGGCGAACTGCGGCATGGGGAGCACTGAGAGGAAGCAAGCCGGGGCTTTGCCGTCGCGCCGCGAAGGCGCGCCGCGAGGGACCCCACCAGGGTCCGAGACCCTGGACCTCGACCTTTAAGCGCCTTCGGCTAGGGGGCCATCGGGGCCTTCACCAAGGCCTCGATGGC
>CAXNGD010000239.1:0-5008 GCA_964201575.1 Acetobacterales bacterium
CCCATTCATGAGGGTCCAGGGGCAAGGCCCCTGGCCTTCTTACCCGTTCAACATATTCCGGCTACCCGCCGGCAGGCGCACCACCAGCCCATCCAACGCCTCGGACATCACGATCTGGCACCCCAGCCGCGAGGTCTTCTCCAGCCCGAAGGCGAGGTCGAGCATGTCCTCCTCGTCCTCGGTCGGCTCGCCCAGCTTGCCGAACCAGTCACCCTCAACAATGACATGACAGGTCGAGCACGCCAGCGACCCCTCGCACGCGCCCTCGATATCCACGCCATGCTTGTGCGCGATCTCCAGCACCGACAACCCCAACGGGGCCTCGACCTCACGGCGCGTGCCGTCACGCTCGACAAAAATCATCTTGGGCATATCAGGCGTCAGGCCTCGGACGGAGTGTGGGAAGCAGCGATCGCATGAGCCCGCTCCAGCATCGCGGCGGCGGCATCGATATCGGCGGGGGAGGTAAAGCGTCCAATCCCGATGCGCAAGGTCCGCGCCGCCGCCGCGTCCGACAGCCCAAGCGCGCGCAGCACGTAGGACGGCTCGACCTCGGCCGAGGAACAGGCCGAACCGGTCGAAACGCACAGCTCCGGCATCGCCGCCATCAACGCTTGGGCGTTCGCCGCCGGAAAGGTCAGGTTCAAATTGCCGGGAATGCGCCGGGCAGGATCGGCGTTCAGCGCCACCCCCGGAATGGCCCGCCGCAACCCCTCCATCAACCGGTCGCGCAGCCCGGCAATCCGCCGCTCATCCTCTGCCATCTCACCCGCCGCAATCCGGCACGCCTCGCCCAGCCCCACGATCAACGGCGCCGCCAACGTCCCCGACCGCAACCCCCGCTCCTGCCCCCCACCGGAGAACAACGACGCCAGCCGCACCCGCGGCCGCCGGCGCACATACAGCGCCCCCACGCCCTTCGGCCCGTACAGCTTGTGGCCGCTGATCGACAGCAGGTCGATCTTCATCGCCTCAACGTCCAGCGCAATCTTGCCCGCCGCCTGCGCCGCGTCGGTGTGGAACAGCGCGCCCGCCGCATGCGCCAGCGCCGCCAGCCCCGCCAGGTCCTGGATCACCCCGATCTCGTTGTTCACCGCCATCACGCTCAGCAGCAAGGTCGGCACCGCCAGGGCGTCGCGCACCGCCTCGGGGTCCACACTCCCATCCGACCGCACCGGCAGCACCACGGGCTCGAACCCCTCCTCGGCCAAGTCCACCACCGATTCCAACACGCACTTATGCTCGGTCGCCACCGTGACGATCCGCCTTCGCGCATCGCCGGACCGCAGCGCCTGGCGCGCCAGCCCCTTGATGGCGATATTGTTGCTCTCGGTAGCCCCAGAGGTGAACACCACCTCGCGGCTATCCGCCCCAATCAACGCCGCGACATGCCCGCGCGCCGTCTCAACCGCCGCCTCGGCAAACCGCCCCATGCCATGCTCGGCCGAATGCGGGTTGCCGAAATGCTCGGTGAAAAACGGCAGCATCACCGCCACCACCCGCGGATCGCACGCCGTGGTGGCCTGGTTGTCGAGATAGATCGGGCGGTTCGGCAGCGTCATGGGGGCAAAACCTCAGGCCGCACGGCGCAGTAACCGCCCGGCCATCTGCACATAGGCAGCGGCAAACCGCTCTGCATCCTCGGCCTTGGCATTCCACGGCAGCGACACGCGCACGGCAGCGCCGGCCAACTCACCCATCCCCATCGCCGCCAGCACATGGCTTGCCGCCACGCGACCCGACGAACACGCCGCCCCCGCCGAAACCTGAAAACCCGCCAGGTCGAGCGCGATCACCTGGGTATCCGCCCGCACCCCCGGCAGCGCAAGGCAGCTGGTATTACCCAGCCGCGCCGCCCCCGCCCCCATCACCACGGCCCCGGCCGCCACAGCCGCCGCCTCGATCCCGTCGCGCAGCGCCGTCAGCCATCCCTGCTCACCCAGCGCCGCCACCGCCGCACCAGCCGCCGCCGCCATCCCGGCCAGCGCCGGCAGCGCCGGGGTCCCGCCGCGCCGCCCGCGCTCCTGCCCACCCCCGGCAATCAATGGGGTCAGGCTCGGCTCACCGGCCAGCAGCAACGCCCCCGCCCCCTGCAGCCCGCCCAGCTTGTGGCCGGAGATCGCAAGGCTGTCCGCCCCGAGCGCCCCAAGATCAACCGCCATGCGCCCGGCCGCCTGCACCGCATCCACATGCAACAAAGCCCCATGCGCCCGGCAAAGCGCTGCCGCCGCCGCCACTGGATGCACCACCCCCGTCTCATTGTTCGCCAGCATCAGACAAACCAACGCCGGCCCCTCGGCCAGCAGCCGCGCCAGCGCGTCCAGGTCGGCCACCCCATCCCGGTCCACCGGCAGGATCGCCGCCGCCCCCGCAAGGGTCGTCCCCGCAAAGGTCGTCCCCGCAAGGGTCGTCCCAAAGGTCGAGGACGCACGCACCGCATCATGCTCGGTGGCGCCCACAATCACCCGGCGCCCCGCCCCCAGGCCATGGATTGCCAGCGCATTGGCCTCGGTCCCGCCCGAGGTGAACACCACCCCGGCCGCCGCCGCGCCAAAACACCCGGCCACCTGCTCGCGCGCCGTCTCCAACATCCGCCGCGCCGCCCGTCCGGCCGCATGCACCGATGCCGGGTTGCCCACCGACTCGAGTGCCGCCAGCATCGCCGCGCGCGCCGCCGGGCGAACCGGCTCGCTCGCATTTGCGTCAAGATATGTGATGCTCACACCCCGGCACTCCCGGCCATCAGCGCCAAGTGCCCCTGGCGCGCCCGGCAAAAGTCCACACGAACGCCCGCGAGACCCGTCGCCCTGCGTTCAATTGCGCCAAAAATTGAATTGGAGTCCCAGTCATCTTAGCCAATCGAACAATTCTGCGTCAACGAATCTCATTGAATTCCCACCTGCAATGGTGGCATGCCTTTCTGGCGTTGGTATCGGCCAGTGGCGAAGGCGCACCTTATGATGGTCTCGCGAGGCTGTCCGCTCCGGGCCCAGAGACACCTCGCGATGCGATGCACCCGCGCGCGGGGATCGGGCCGAAAGAGATGTGACGCTTCATTCATGGCGCGCGGAGATCCATCCGCGGGCCGGCAGCAACAGGGAACGGGTTTCCGCACACCATGCCTGAAGTCATGTTTGCCGGCCCAGACGGCCGGTTGGAGGGTCGTTATCACCATTCGAAGGAATCCGGCGCACCGCTTGCGCTGATCCTTCACCCACATCCGCTGCATGGCGGTACGATGAACAATCGTATCGCCTTCACTATGTATCAATCCTTTCAAAAACTCGGTTTTTCGGTGATGCGGTTCAATTTCCGCGGCGCCGGCCGCAGCCAGGGTCGATACGACGGCGGCATCGGCGAAATCAGCGACGCCGCGGCAGCACTTGACTGGATGCAGGCGGTCAACCCGAACCATGGCGGTCTGTGGATCTCCGGCTACTCCTTCGGCGCCTTTGTCGGCATGCAGCTGCTGATGCGGCGCCCGGAAATCTCCGGCTGGGTCAGCGTGGCGCCGCCGGCCAACCACTATGATTTCGGCTTCCTCGCCCCCTGCCCCTGCAGCGGCCTGATGCTGCACGGTGACTCGGACGAGCTGGTGCCCGAACCCGCCGTGCGCAAGCTGGTCGACAAGCTCAACACCCAGAAGAACGTCAAGGTTGACTACCGTATTCTCGAAGGCGCCGACCACGTCTTCGCCGCCCATGCCGACCCGATCGCCGAAGCCATCGAGGACCATGTCGGCAAGACCATGGCCCGCCGCACCATGGCGCTCGCCGCCGACTGATCCCGCCACCCTTCACCGCCCAAAAGAGCCTCGCACCACCCAGTGCGGGGCTTCTTCTTGTCGCCACCCCGCGCTAAACACCCGTCGATCCACTCCGGAAGCGCCCTCCATGCCACGCCCCCCTTCTCCACGGAGCGATTTCCTGCACGAAGCCACCGAACGCGGCTTCGTCTTCCAATGCACCGACACCGAAGCCCTGGACGCAGCCCTCAAGGCCGGCCCGGTCGCCGGCTATATCGGCTACGACCTCACCGCCGACAGCCTGCATGTCGGCCACATGGTCCAGATCATGCTGCTCCGCCTGCTGCAACGCACCGGCAACAAGCCCGTCGCCCTGATGGGCGGCGGCACCAGCAAGATCGGCGACCCCTCCTTCCGCGAGGAAGCCCGCCAACTCCTGACCGATGCCCAGCTCGCCACCAACATGGCCGGCATCCGCCGCAACATCTCGCCCTTCCTGACCTTCGAACCTGCCGAAGGAGGGGGGGGGCCCACCGACGCCATCATGCCCAACAACGCCGACTGGCTCGACAAGCTCGGCTACATCGAACTCCTGCGCGAAATCGGCCCGCATTTCAGCATCAGCCGCATGCTCTCCTTCGACAGCGTCAAGTCCCGCCTCGAACGCGAACAGGGCCTGACCTTCCTCGAATTCAACTACTCCATCCTGCAAAGCTACGATTTCCGCGAGCTGAACCGCCGCCACGGCGTCACCCTGCAAATGGGCGGCTCGGACCAGTGGGGCAACATCGTCTCCGGCATCGACCTGGTGCGCCGCACCGACGCCAAGCAGGTCTTCGGCCTCACCACCCCGCTGATCGCCACCGCCTCGGGCGCCAAGATGGGCAAATCCGCCCAAGGTGCCGTCTGGCTGACCTCGGACAAGCTGCCCGCCTTCGACTACTGGCAGTTCTGGCGCAACACCGAAGACGCCGATGTCGGCCGCTTCCTGCGCCTGTTCACCGACCTCCCCCTGGCCGAAATCGCCCGCCTGGAAAAACTCGGCGGTGCCGAGATCAACGAAGCCAAGAAAATCCTCGCCACCGAAGCCACCACCCTGGCCCACGGCGCCGCCGCCGCCCAACAGGCCGCCGAAGCCGCACGCAACCGCTACGAAACCGGCGCCGGCAGCGAGGACCTCCCCGCCGCCACCATCCCAGCCGCCGAGATCGGCGACGCCCTGCCCGCCTTCCGCCTGGTCACCCTGGCCGGCCGGGCCGCCAG
>CAXNGD010000240.1:0-5002 GCA_964201575.1 Acetobacterales bacterium
CACCACGAAGTCCTCATAGCCTTTGAAGCGCGAGCCGGCGGGCACGTCCGCCTTTATCACCCGGCCCTCGATGACCACCCGCGGCGCCGACTTCCCACGTGCGCGCTGCTTGCCCGACGACATGACCGGCTTGCCCGCCGTCGCCTGCACCATGCCGCTCGGCTTGATCGAAGGACGCCCCTTCAGGCCTTTCAGCCGCGCGATCTCGTCGCGTTGCTCGGCCACAACCGCCTTCAGCGTCGACACCTCGTCCAGCAGCCGCTCCACCAGGGACCGCAGCTCGCCAGGCGATAGATTTGCAATCTCAACAGGTGCTGCCACGCCGACGTTAAATCAGGTCCGCCCGCGTCGGGGGAATCAAAATCCCAACAGGCCGCCCGGGGTTTTGCCCCGGCTACCCCAAACTCTCTTAAGTCGTTGCCGCGGGAGCTGTTTGGCTCCCGCGTGGGATCAGAAGCCTTCGCGCTCCAGGCGCTTGCGCTCCATCTTGCGGGCGCGGCGGACGGCTTCGGCAGCCTCGCGGGCGCGGCGCTCGGACGGTTTCTCGAAATGGCGGCGCAGCTTCATCTCGCGAAAGATTCCTTCGCGCTGCATCTTCTTCTTAAGCGCCTTGAGCGCCTGGTCGACATTGTTGTCACGAACGAGAACCTGCACTTGGCCGCCTTCTCCTCTCGGTGGATGCCGTCCGAACTGCCACCATGGCCGATCGGTACGGCAAAAAGGGTCCCCGGGCAGTGGCCTGCCCCGGAAGGAGCGCGCTATATCACGCGGGGGCGGGCTGGCAAACCGTTTTCACCGCCCATTTGAACAACGCCGCGAGGGGAGTGACGCATGGCCATCCTGAAGATTGCCCGCATGGGCCACCCGGTGCTGCTGGCGCGCGCGGAACCGGTGGTGGATCCGACCGCGCCGGAGATCCGTCGGCTGGTGCAGGATATGATCGAGACGATGGAAGATGCCAGCGGCGCGGGGCTGGCGGCGCCGCAGGTGCACGTGCCGCTGCGGCTGTTTGTGTTCCGGGTCAATCCCGAGCGCGCCAGCGGCGATCCGGCGGATACCGCGGTGCTGCCGAATGCGGTGGTGATCAACCCGGAGGTGACGTTGCTGGGCGAGGATGTCCGGCTGCGCTGGGAGGGTTGTTTGTCGATTCCCGGTCTGCGGGCGGCGGTGCCGCGGTCATGGCGCATCCGCTACACGGGGGTGGACACCGAGGGCAGGCCGGTGGGCGGCGAGGTCACTGGGTTTCATGCCGGGGTGGTGCAGCATGAGTTCGATCACCTGGACGGCATCATGTACCCGATGCGGATGCGGGATTTCTCGCTGTTCGGCTTTAACGAGGAACTGGCCCGCGTGGCTGCCCAGCAGGCGGCGGCGGGGCAGAACCGGCCATGAGCGCCGCCCCCGAGCGATCGACGGAGCGGGACGAGGCGCTGGCGCGGGCCGTGCCGTTCGTGGCCGAGCTTGGCTGGGGCTGGCGGGCGTTGGCTGCGGGGCTGGTCGATGGCGGGCATCCCGCCGAGTCGGCGCGGCTGGAGGCCGAATTGCTGTTTCCGGGCGGTGCCGGGGACATGATCGCGTGCTTCATCGACCTTGCCGACCGGGACATGGCGCGGATTGCCGCCGAGCCCGGCTTTGCCGAATTGCGCAGCACCGGGCGGGTGAAGACGTTGGTGCTGGGGCGGCTGGCGGCGTTGGCGGGGCATCGCGAGGCGGTGCGCCGGGCGCTGGGGGTCTTGGCGCAGCCCTGTCATGGGCGGGTGGCGGCGGGGTCGCTGGCGCGCACGGTGGACGAGATCTGGCACTTGGCGGGCGACGCCTCAACCGATTTCAGCTGGTACACCAAGCGGGCGATCCTTGCTGCGGTGTATTCGGCGACGCTGCTGTTCTGGCTGCGGGATGATAGCGAGGATGG
The DNA here is from genome assembly GCA_964201575.1 of Acetobacterales bacterium. GTDB lineage: Bacteria > Pseudomonadota > Alphaproteobacteria > Acetobacterales > Acetobacteraceae > CAMDGX01. The sequence goes on from CAXNGD010000240.1 coordinate 1,913, forward strand.
CGCGGCCACGGCCGCGTTCCTGGACCGGCGGCTGGCCGGGGTGGGGCGGATCGGCAAGCTGCGCGGGCAAGTGGAGGGACGGTTGGGGGCCGGGTTGGAGGCCTTGCGCAGCCGGCTGCGGCCTGCGCGCCCGCCGAGTGCGAATGCCTGATATTTGTGCAGTCAACGACGGCGGGGCCTTGAGTTGACCTGAATCATTCCCCATGTCGCCCGGAGTCGATAGCGTTGGTGTCGCCTCGTGGAGGGGCACAGACGCGGGTGGGCCGATGGCGGCCACCCGGCTTGGTTTTGTCGCCTGATGAGGGACAAGGACGGACATGGACATCGAGAAATTCACCGAACGCGCACGCGGCTTCCTGCAGGCGGCGAGTACCATCGCGATTCGCGAGTTCCACCAGCAACTGGCGCCCGAGCACCTGTTGAAGGCGCTGTTGGACGATGAGGAAGGGGCGGCGGCCGGGTTGATCCGCGCCGCGGGCGGCGATGACCGGGCGGCGAAGGCGGGGGTTGAAGCCGAGCTGGCCAAGCTGCCGAAGGTTCAGGGCGGCGGGGCCGGGCAGCCGCAGGTCACGCCGACACTGGTGCGGGTGCTCGACGCGGCGCAGCAGGGGGCGACCAAGGCGGGCGACGAATACGTGGCGCAGGACCGGCTGCTGGTGGCGCTGGCGGCCAGCGACACGCCGGCGGCCCGCGCCTTGCGTGCGGCAGGGGCGACGCCGCAGGCTTTGGACAAGGCCGTGGCCGATATCCGCAAGGGGCGGCGCGTGGACAGCGCCAATGCCGAACAGAATTTCGAGGCGCTGAAGAAATACGCCCGCGATGTGACGGCGCTGGCGCGCGAGGGCAAGCTTGATCCGGTGATCGGGCGCGACGAGGAGATCCGGCGCGCGATTCAAGTGCTGGCGCGGCGCACCAAGAACAACCCGGTGCTGATCGGCGAGCCTGGCGTGGGCAAGACGGCGATTGTCGAGGGCCTGGCGCTGCGCATCGTCAATGGCGACGTGCCGGAGGCGCTGAAGAACAAGAAGCTGCTGGCGCTTGACCTCGGCGCGATGGTGGCGGGCTCGAAGTATCGCGGCGAGTTCGAGGAGCGGCTGAAGGCGGTGCTGAAGGAGATCGAGTCCGCCGAGGGCGAGATCATCCTGTTCATCGACGAGATGCATACGCTGGTTGGCGCGGGCCGCGCGGATGGGGCGATGGATGCCTCCAACCTGATCAAGCCGGAACTGGCGCGCGGCGCGCTGCATTGCGTGGGGGCCACGACGCTGACGGAGTACCGCAAGCATGTGGAGAAGGACGCCGCCCTGGCGCGGCGCTTCCAGCCGGTGTTTGTCGGCGAGCCGACGGTGGAGGACACGATCTCGATCTTGCGCGGGATCAAGGAGAAGTACGAGCTTCATCATGGGGTTCGCATCACCGACGGTGCGCTGGTGGCGGCGGCCACCTTGTCCAACCGCTACATCACCGACCGGTTCCTGCCGGACAAGGCGATCGACCTGATGGATGAGGCTGCGAGCCGGCTGCGGATGCAGGTGGACAGCAAGCCGGAGGAGCTGGACGAGCTGGATCGGCGCTTGATGCAGTTGAAGATCGAGTGCGAAGCTTTGAAGCGCGAGACCGATCCAGCAAGCCGCGACCGGCTGGGCAAGCTGGAGCATGAGCTGGCGGAGCTGCAGGAGAAATCCGACGCGATGTCGGCGGTGTGGAAGGCCGAGAAGGAGAAGCTGGCTGGCGGGCAGAAGCTCAAGGAACGGCTGGAAGCCGCGCGCAACGAAGAAGAGGTTGCCCAGCGCAGGGGCGACCTGGCGCGGGCTTCGCAGCTTCGCTATGGCGAGATCCCCGCGCTGGAGAAGCAGATTGCCGCCAACCAGGATGGCGGAAGGCTGGTCAACGAGAGCGTCACCGAGGAGGGCATCGCCGCCATCGTCTCGCGCTGGACCGGCGTGCCGGTGGACAAGATGCTGGAGGGTGAGCGGGCCAAGTTGCTGCGCATGGAGGACGAGCTGCGCAAGCGGGTTGTCGGCCAAGAGGATGCGCTGAAGGTGGTGTCTGACGCGGTGCGCCGGGCGCGGGCGGGGTTGCAGGATCCGAACCGGCCGATCGGGTCGTTTCTGTTCCTGGGTCCGACCGGGGTGGGCAAGACCGAACTGACCAAGGCGTTGGCGTCGTTCCTGTTCGACGATGACCGGGCGATGGTGCGCATCGACATGAGCGAGTTCATGGAGAAGCACGCCGTCTCGCGGCTGATCGGAGCGCCGCCGGGCTATGTCGGCTATGACGAGGGGGGGATGCTGACCGAGGCGGTGCGGCGGCGGCCATACCAGGTGATCCTGTTCGACGAGGTCGAGAAGGCGCACGAGGACGTGTTCAACGTGTTGCTCCAGGTGCTTGATGACGGGCGGCTGACGGATGGGCAGGGCCGGACGGTGGACTTCAAGAACACCATCATCGTGCTGACCTCTAACCTGGGCAGCGAGATTCTGGCCGCCCAGCCGGACGGGGCCGATCTCTCCATGGCTTATCGCGGCGTCATGGACATTGTGCGCGGGCATTTCCGGCCGGAGTTCCTCAACCGGCTGGACGAGACGGTGCTGTTCCGCCGGCTGCAGCGCAGCGACATGGCCTCGATTGTTGACATCCAGCTGGTGCGGCTGCGTCAGTTGTTGGCCGACCGGAAGATCACGCTGGAGCTGGATCGGGTGGCGACGGACTGGCTCGCCAATGAGGGCTACGACCCCGTCTATGGCGCCCGGCCGCTGAAGCGGGTGATCCAGCGCAGCCTGCAGAACCCGCTGGCTGGCGCCATCCTCGAGGGGCGCGTGAAGGACGGTGAGACCGTGCGGGTGACTGTGGGGCTCGACGGGTTGGAGATCGCCGATGGGATGGCGGCGGCGGCTTGATCGCTTGGCTTGGTCTGCGAGCAGGTGAGGAAGCCAAGGCTGAGTAATACCAACCGCCCTAGCTTCTGACACACGCCCACTGCCTATGTCCGATGGATGCGATCCGCATTGGGTCTTCGGCGAGGAAGTTCCATGCGTCTTTGCATGCTTGGACGATGGCGTCGTAGCTGTCCCAGACCAGACTGCTGAG
>CAXNGD010000241.1:0-4993 GCA_964201575.1 Acetobacterales bacterium
GAGCTTGCCGTAGGTCTCTGGCCGCCGGTGCTCATCGAACTGCCACGTCTTCTTGACCTCGCGGGCGACGTCGAGATCGATGTCGGTCACGACCAGTGCGTCTCGATCGTCAGGCCCTTGCGCCAGGATTCTGCCCCGCGGATCAACCACGTAGCTCGCCCCGTAGAACTCGCCGATCGCCCACGGCTCCTCGACCCCGACGCGGTTGATGGCTCCCACGAAGAACCCGTTCGCCACCGCCGCAGCCGGCTGCTCCAACGTCCAGAGATGCTGGCTGAGGCCTTTCCAGGTGGCAGACGGGTTCACGACATACTCAGCCCCCGCCAGACCCAGCGCACGCCACCCCTCCGGGAAGTGGCGGTCGTAACAGATGTAGACCCCGAGCTTGAGGTAGCGGGTCTGGAATACCGGGAACCCTGTGGTGCCGGGCTCGAACCAGAAGCGTTCGGTGCCGCGGTCCTGGTTCGAGATCATCGTGTGCAGGTGGGCGCCGATCGTCGGGATGTGGGTCTTCTCGTATGTCCCGAGGATGGAGCCATCGGCGTCGATCACCACGGCGGTGTTGGTCTTCCGGCCATCGTCGTGGCGCCGGTAGAGCGGCACCACGATGACCATGCTGTGCGTGCGCGCGAGGTCGCACATCAGCCGTGTGGTTGGCCCCTCCGGCACGCGTTCCGCCGCCTCCAGCCAGCGAGGCTCGGCGATAGGGCAAAAATAGGGGCTGTTGAACACCTCCTGGAAGCAGATCACCTGGACCCCTTGGGCCGCAGCTTGCCTCACCTGCTCGGCATGGGCGGCGTTCATCGCATCGCGGATTTCGGCGACAGGCGCCGACGTCGGCGCCTTCAACGCCATCTGCACCAGACCCACTCGAACCACAGCCATCCTGCCGTCTCCCATCCTTGCACCATCACCGACCGCTTATTGTCCGCCAGGACGACCGGCCAGACCGCAGCTTAATCGCGCGGCCATGGTGTGGACCAGAGCAAGCATGCCGCCGTTGACTCCAGCATGGAGCTGGGTGGCTTTTGCCCGCTTGCGGCCACGTGGGTAGCGGGCAGAGGCCGCAGGCCTTCAGGGAGTCCTGAAGGGGGCGTGGCGGGGTGGGTGGCATCCGGCAACGGTGTCGCGGGTGCTGGCAGTTGCGTAAGGCCCTCTCGCCGTTGGCAGCGCAGTGGTCAGCTTCACCCTGTCGCGGATGGCGCCCTGCTGGAAGCGCTGCAGGCTTTCCGCGCCCTATCGCTGCACCCCGAACCGCGCATGCAGGCTGACGACGCCACGTTTATCGCCGCCTCCGCCCGCCTGACGCTGGCCTTCGCCGCATTGGATCGAATTGAAGCCGCCGGAGAGCGGGCACTGATCTTCCTGGAGAAGCTGGACATGCAACCCCGCCTCGCCGGCATCATCCAGCGCCGCTACCACATGGCAAGCACGCCTGAGATCATCAACGGCCAGGTGCCTGGCGCACGCCGCCAGGCACGTGTAGACCGTTTTCAAACGGCGCCCGAGGGTTTCGACGCGATGCTCCTCTTCCCCCGCGCCGCCGGCGTCGGGCTGACCATTACGCGCGCCAACCACGTCATCCATCTCGACCGCTGGTGGAACCCAGCAGTGGAAGACCAGTGCACCGGTCGCGCGTTGCGCATCGGTCAGACCCGGACCGTTCATATCCACGTGCCAATAGCCACCCTGCCCGCCGGCCCCGCCTCCTTCGACGAGAACCTGCACGCGCTGCTGGAACGCAAGCGCACCTATGACGATATCGTCCTGGCCCGCGCGAAGGCCTGGAAGTCCCTCACCGATGATCCAGAACGTATCCGGTCAATCGGAGTGCGCAGCTGGGCATCGGTCAATGGTTAGGACAGTGGATATTATACGCGGATTTCCAGTGAATCTGGGTATATGCTAGTGTGGTAGGATCTTCGACAGGAATAGCTGGGTCCGCTCATTGCGCGGGGTGCCGAAAAAATCCTTGGTCGGTGCGTCGTCGACGATGGCGCCCTCGTCCATGAACACCACGCGATGCGCCACTTTGCGGGCAAAGCCCATCTCATGGGTCACTACCGCCATGGTCATGCCGTCCTGCGCCAGTTGCACCATGACGTCCAGCACCTCGGTGATCATTTCGGGGTCGAGTGCGGAGGTCGGCTCGTCGAACAGCATGGCGATCGGGTCCATGGCCAGCGCCCGCGCAATCGCCACGCGCTGTTGCTGGCCGCCGGAGAGTTGTGCTGGATGCTTGTGCGCATGCTCGACAAGCCCCATGCGATCGAGCAGCGCGCGGGCCTTGTCGATGGCGGCCGGCCGCAGCCGACCCAGCACTTTCTGCTGCGCCAGTACGATGTTCTCCTGCGCCGTCATATGCGGAAACAGCTCGAAATTCTGAAACACCATGCCGATGCGGCTGCGCAGTTTCGCAAGGTCGGTGGCGGCCGCGCCGACCGAAATACCGTCAACCGTGATGTTGCCCTGGGTCATTTTTTCCAGCCCGTTGATGCATTTGATCAGGGTGCTCTTGCCCGAACCCGAAGGCCCGCAAACGACGACCACCTCGCCCTTGGCGATGGCCATCGAGCAGCGGTCCAGCACCTGGAAATCGCCGTACCACTTGCTGACGTTCTGGAGCGAGATCAAATCGTGTACCTCCGGCGCAGCAGGTTGACCAATCGCGAGGCGCTGAAGCAGATCACCAGGAACACCGCCGCCACGGTCAGGTACATTTCGATCGGTCGGTTGTCGCGGCTGGCGACGATGTCCGCCGAGGTCAGGAAGTCACGCAGTCCGACGACGTAGACCAGGGCGGTATCCTGGAACATCACGATGGACTGGGTCAGCAGCACGGGGATCATGTTGCGGATCGCCTGGGGCAGAACAACGTAGCGCATCGCCTGGATGTTGGTTAGCCCCAGCGCCATGGCCGCCGAGATCTGGCCGCGTCGCACACTGGAAATGCCTGCGCGGATGATCTCGGAATAATACGCTGCTTCGAACATGATGAAGGCGATCAGCACGGAATCGAAACCGCTGACCGAGCGGCCGATGATGCGCGGCACCAGCGTGTAGAACCAGAATATCACCAGGATCAGCGGCATCGAGCGCAGGAAGTTCACATAGGCGGCGACCAGCCAGGACAGCGGCTTGATCGGCGACAGGCGTGCCACCGCCAGGACGGTGCCCAGCAGCAGGCCACCGACCACCGCCATGCCGGTGAGTTGCAGGGTGAGCAGCATGCCGTTCCACAGGAAGGGCAGCGAGCGCCACAGCACCTCGGTGTCGAAACTGGACATCTAGTTCGCCCCAACCGCGATGGTGCCGGCGATGCGGGTACGCTTTTCGACGCGGTGCATGATGATGATGACCACGCCGGTCACCACGCAATACAGCGCGGTCGCCACGGTGAACGCCTCGAACGCCGCGAAGGTGTATTCCTCGATCTGTCTCGCCTGGGAGGTGAGTTCGAGCACGCCGATGGTGAGCGCGAGCGAGGAGTTCTTGAACACACCAAGAAAGTCGCTGGTCAGCGGCGGCACGATGGTGCGCAGCGCAACCGGCATCAGCACGTAGCGATAGACTTGCCACGGCGTCAGCCCCATGGCCTGGCCCGCGAGGCGCTGGCCGCGCGGAATGGCCTCGATGCCCGAACGCACCTGCTCGGCGACGCGTGAGGCGGTGTACAGTCCGAGGCAGATCAGCGCCGTGGTGAATTGCGGATACGGCATGTCGCGCTTCACCCAGCGCCCCCACTCCGCGGGCAGCAACTCGGGTACCACGTAGTACCAAAGGAACATCTGCACCAGCAACGGGATGTTGCGAAAAATCTCCACATAGGTGGTGCCCAACAGGCGCAGCGCGCGACTATCCGCGGTGCGCGCCATGCCGATCACCGCACCCAGCGGAAACGCGATGCACCAGGCGAACAACGCAATCAACACGGTGTTGCCAAGCCCGGACACGATCCAGCCGAAATACGGCTCCTTCAGCAGGATCGGCCAGTTCCAGTTATAGCCGCCCATCTGCGGCAGGCCTGCTAGTCCGGCAGCGCAATCAACTCCAGGTTCTCGCGCAGCCGGGGGCTCAGCGGGTAGTTGATGTTGGTCGGGCCGGGTTCGAACCATTTCTTGTAGATCGCGAAAATCTCGCCGCTCTGCACCAGGCGGGTGATCACGGTGTTGCCGAACAGGCGCCAGTCGTCATTGTTGCGCGGGATCATCATGCCATACGGGTCATAGGAGAAATACGGCCCCACCACTTCCCACTCGGCCGGGTTCTTCGAGGCGCTGGCCAGGCCGAACAGCACGACATCGTCCGACACATAGGCATCGGCACGGCCCTGTTCGAGGTTCAGCATCGCCTGCGAATGGTCGCGCACCTTGACGATGTCGCCCTTGAGCTTGATGCCCTTGCGGTCGACCGCGGCCTGCGCGGCCTTCTCGTTGGTGGTGCCCAGCACGGCCACCAGCATCTTGCCGGCCATGTCCTCGATCTTGCTGATGCCCGAGCCCTTGCGCACCAGCAGCTTGGAGCCGGTGAGGAAGGTGGTGTTCAAAAAGCTGATTTGGCGGGAGCGGCCCAGCGTGTGGGTGGAACTTTCGCAAATGATATCCACCGTGCCCGCCGTCAGCAGCGGGATGCGGGTTTGCGGCGAAACCGGCACGAACTTGATGTCGAGCTTTTCCAGCTTGAGCTCGCTCTTGAGCGCCTCGGCAATCTTGAGGCATATATCGATGGAATAGCCCTGCACCTTGCCGTCGGCACCGAGATAGGACAGCGGCACCGAGGCGTCGCGATGGCCGATGCTGATCGACCTGGTATCAGCGATGCGCTTCATAACCGGCCCGTCCTGGGCCAGTGCCAAGCCGGGTCCAAACAAGGCGATCCCTGCGGCCGCGATCGCGGCGAGTATCCTGTTCATTGTGTGCTTCCCTGTCCGATGCTGCCGGAGATACGCCGTGTCATCCGGGATTCCCCCGATGAACGGCCACCTTGGCCGTCA
>CAXNGD010000242.1:0-4983 GCA_964201575.1 Acetobacterales bacterium
CCGATGCCCCCCCGTGCCGGAGGCCCTTAAAGAATGGGGGTCTGGGGCCTCAGGCCCCCCACGCGTAAGCGTGCTTTCGCACGACGGGTCGAGGGCAGAGCCCTCGCCCTGCTTCGCTTGCCTCAAGCCGCCTTCGCCATCTCACGCAGGACGTAGTGCAGGATGCCGCCGTGGCGGTAGTAGGAGACTTCGTCCAGCGTATCGACGCGGCAGAGCAGGGGCACGGTATCGGTGGTGCCGTTGGCGCGGTGGATGATGAGTTGCAGTTCCATACGCGGGGCGAGGGCGTCGAGGCCCAGGATATCCAGGGTTTCGTCGCCGGTGATGCCCAGGGTCTTGCGGTCCATGCCTTCCTTGAAGGTGAGCGGCAGGACGCCCATGCCGACCAGGTTGGAGCGGTGGATGCGCTCGAAGCTTTCGACGATGACGGCCTGGACGCCCAGGAGTGCGGTGCCTTTGGCGGCCCAGTCGCGCGACGAGCCGGTGCCATATTCCGTGCCGCCGAAGACGACGAGGGGGATGCCCTGGGCCTTGAACTTCATCGCTGCGTCGTAGATCGAGGTGGCGGCGCCGGCGCCGATCCGGGTCATGCCGCCTTCGACGCCCTGGAGCATTTCGTTCTTGATGCGGATGTTGGCGAAGGTGCCGCGCATCATGATGTCGTGGTTGCCGCGGCGGGCGCCGTAGCTGTTGAAGTCATGGGCGAGGATCTGCCGTTCCAACAGGTATTCGCCGGCGGGCGAGGTCTTGCGGATATTGCCGGCGGGCGAGATGTGGTCGGTGGTGATGCTGTCGCCGAGAACGGCGAGGATGCGGGCGCCCTTGATGTCGCCTTTCGGGGCCGGCTCCATGGTGATGCCTTCGAAATAGGGCGGGTTCTTGACGTAGGTTGAGCCGTCGGACCAGCGATAGGTCTGGGCGCCGGCCTCGACCTGGATCGCCTGCCACTGCTTCGGGCCCTTGAAGACTTCGCCGTAGCGCTTGAGGAACTGGGCGCGGCCGACGCTGGCGGCGACGGTGTCGGCGATTTCCTTGTTCGAGGGCCAGATGTCCTTGAGGAAAACCGGCTTGCCTTCCCGGGAAATGCCGAGGGGGGCGGTGGCGATGCCGACGTTCATGGTGCCGAGCAGGGCGTAAGCCACCACCAGCGGCGGGCTGGCGAGGTAGTTGGCGCGGACGTTGGCGTGGACCCGGCCCTCAAAGTTGCGGTTGCCCGAGAGCACCGAGACGGCGACGAGCTGGTTGTCTTCGATGGCGTCGGCGATGGCTTCGTCCAGCGGGCCGGAATTGCCGATGCAGGTGGTGCAGCCATAGCCGACGGTCTGGAAGCCCAGCGCGTCGAGATCAGCGGTGAGGCCGGACTTGTCGAGGTATTCGGTCACCACCTGGGAGCCCGGGGCGAGCGAGGTCTTGACCCAGGGCTTGGGTGTGAGGCCAAGGGCGCGGGCCTTGCGGGCGACCAGGCCGGCGGCGACCATCACATAGGGGTTCGACGTGTTGGTGCAGGAGGTGATGGCGGCGATCACCACGTCGCCATGGGTGATCTCGTAGTTCTTGCCGGCGACGGCGACTTTCTTGTCGGCGTCGTTGGCGGCAACGCCCAGGCTCTTGGTCAGTTCGGTGCGGAAGGCGGTGGAGGCATCTTTCAGCAGCACGCGGTCCTGCGGGCGCTTCGGGCCGGCCAGGCTGGGCTCGACCGTGGACATGTCCAGCTCAAGCGTCGAGGTGAAGACCGGGTCCGGGGTGGTGGGGTCGCGCCACATGCCCTGGGCCTTGCAATAGGCTTCGACCAGGGCGATGCGGTCCTCGTCGCGGCCGGACAGGCGCAGATAGTCGATGGTGACGCGGTCGACCGGGAAGAAGCCGCAGGTGGCGCCGTATTCCGGGGCCATGTTGGCGATGGTGGCGCGATCGGCCAGCGACATCTGGTCCAGGCCCGGGCCGTAGAACTCGACGAACTTGCCGACGACGCCTTTTTTGCGGAGCATCTGGGTCACAGTGAGCACCAGGTCGGTGGCCGTCGCCCCCTCCGGCAGGCGGTCATCGAGGCGGAAGCCGATGACATCGGGGATCAGCATGGCGATGGGCTGGCCGAGCATGGCGGCCTCGGCCTCGATGCCGCCGACGCCCCAGCCCAACACGCCCATGCCGTTGACCATGGTGGTGTGGCTGTCGGTGCCGTACAGCGTGTCAGGGTAGGCATAGGTGTTGCCGTTGAGATCGGCGGTCCAGACGGCCTGCGCCAGGTATTCCAGGTTGACCTGGTGGCAGATGCCGGTGCCGGGCGGGACGACGCGGAAATTGTCGAAGGTGGTCGAGCCCCAGCGCAGGAAGGTGTAGCGCTCGCCGTTGCGCGCGAACTCGACATCCTCGTTCTTGCGGGCGCTGTCGCCGGTGGCGGAGAAATCAACCATCACCGAGTGGTCGATGACGAGGTCGACGGGGACCAGCGGGTTCACCTTGTCCGGGTTGCCGCCCAGGCGGAGGATGCCGTCACGCATGGCGGCGAGGTCGACGACCGCGGGGACGCCGGTGAAATCCTGCATCAGGATGCGGGCGGGCTTGAACGGGACTTCCTTGTCCGAGCTTGCGCGGGCCAGCCAGCCGGCGACCGACTTGGCGTCGTCCACGGTGTAGGCCTGGCCGTCCTCGAAGCGCAGCACGTTCTCCAGCAGCACCTTCAGGCTGACCGGCAGGCGTGACACGTCGCCGATCGCCTTTGCCGATTCGGGGATGGAGAAATAGGTGTAGGTCTTGCCCGCCACCGTCAATGTGCGCTGGGTGTTGAGGCTGTCCCGGCCAATGCTCTTCATGGAGGCTCTCTTCACTGATGTGGCAAGGTGGTTCCGCGCGCGGGATTAGCCCATAAGACCCGGCACGTCCACACGGCGGGGGCGGTTGCGCCGTGTCGCCAAGGGCCTGACCATGGGGTTGTAGCGATCAAGGCGTTTCCCATTCATTACGGCTGGCTGATCCTTGCGTCCGGCACGCTGGGGGCCTTCATGACGGTGCCCGGCCAGACGGCGGAGGTCTCGGTGTTCTTCGACCCGGTGACGGCGGATCTCGGGGTTTCGCGCAGCTGGGCCTCGATTGCCTATGCGGCGGGGACCCTGGTAGGGATCCTGCCGGCGCCGTTGATCGGGCGCTGGATCGACCGGCGGGGGCCGCGCCTTACCGGCACGATCCTGGCCGCCGCACTCGCCCTGGCATGCGGGTTCATGGCGCTGGTTGATTCCGCGGCGATGCTGTTGATCGGCTTTGGATTGCTGCGCGGCGCGGCGATCGGCGGGCTCAGCCTGGTGAGCCAGCACGTCATCAATCTGTGGTTCGTCCAGCGCCGCGGCCTTGCGGCGGCGGCGTCCAGCCTGGGGCTTGCGGCGGGGTCCATGCTGCTGCCGCCGCTGTTCGACCTGCTGGTCTCAAGCCATGGCTGGCGCGGTGCCTATCTGGCGATCGGGCTGCTGGTTGGCGTGACGGTGCTGCCGGTGATTGCCGTGGTGTTCCGTGACCGGCCGGAGAAGTATGGCTTGACTGTGGATGCCGGGCTTGCGCCGGTGGGCGGCATGGCCCGGGCGGAGCCGTCATTCACCCGCGAGCAGGCGCTGCGCACCGGCGTGTTCTGGTTGCTGTGCGCGGCGGGCTTCCTGATGAATGCCATCGGCACCGGGATGCTGTTGAACCATTTCTCGATCATGGCGACCGCGGGCATCGGCCGGGGCCAGGCGTTGCAGCTGTTGTCGCTGCTCGCCGGGGTGCAGGCGGCGGCGACCCTGGCTACCGGGATCATGCTGGACCGCTGGGAGCCGCGGCGGCTGGTGCCGGTGTCGATGGCGATGCTGGCGGTGGCCTGCGCCTTGCCGGTGCTGGCCGGGGTGGGTGCGGCGAGCTGGGTCTATGCTCTGTGTCTCGGCGGTGCCTATGGTGCCCAGCAGGCGATCAACGCGGCGGGCTACGCGCAGTATTTCGGGCGGGACCATCTCGGCGCGATCCGCGGCGCCTCGTATGTGTTCGGCGTGGGCGGCGCGGCGTTCGGGCCGTTGCCGTTTGCGGTCAGCGCCGACTTGACCGGGGAATACACAGCGGTGCTGATGCTGTCTTGCGGGCTGTGCCTGGTCTGCGGCGCGGCGGCGTTCCTGGTCGGGCGGCCGGCCGTCGGCGGTCCGGGCAGCCTGGTGGATCGGTGAGGGGCCGCCGGTGGTGGAGCGATGAACGTGCCGCAGGGCGGCTTGCAGGCGGAAGGGTTGGCGGCGATCCAGGGCGAGCGGCTGGTGTTCGCCGGCATCGGGTTTTGCGTGCCGCCGGGCGGGGCGCTGTTGCTGGAAGGGCCGAATGGTTCGGGCAAATCCACGCTGCTGCGCGTGCTGGCCGGGTTGGGGCGGGCGGAGGCCGGGCGCGTCCTTTGGAACGGCACGGATGCGCTGGCGGACCGGGCGGGGCATGCGGCGAATGTTGCCTATCTCGGGCATCTCGATGCGATCAAGCCGGGGCTGTCGGCGGCGGAGAACCTGGGCTTCTGGGGCACGCCGGGGGCGATTGCGGCGGCTCTGGACAGGATGGGTTTGGTGAAACTGGCCGAGCTGCCCGCGCGGATGCTGTCGGCTGGGCAGAAGCGGCGGCTGGCTTTGGCGCGGCTGGTGCTGAGCACGGCGCCGATCTGGCTGCTGGATGAACCGACGCTGGGGCTGGATGTTGCCTCGGTGGCGGGGCTTGGCGGCTTGTTGGCCGAACACCGTGGCCGTGGCGGCGTGGTGCTGGCCGCCACGCATCTGCCGTTGCCCCTGCCGGACGCCGCCAGCCTGCGGATGGCCGCATGAGCCCGGGTATAAAGTGGATAAAAGTTTTTGCTTCTTTTTGGCTCTGTTCTCACTCTCTATGCATGGGCTATTCCGGCCTGATTATGCCCGAGAGCTGCGCTGAGACAGGCTCGGCTGTTGGGGTTTGGGTTGAGTGTGGCGAGGTGGAACCAGTTGAGGTAGTTGCCGA
>CAXNGD010000243.1:0-4982 GCA_964201575.1 Acetobacterales bacterium
CCCCCCCCCCGGGTCCTGCGGCGCCGCTTGCGCCGCATGGGCGGCGCCCTGGCCGTTCTTCTTGAGGAGTCTTGCATGAATCCCTGCGACCCCGTCACACTCGAGATCATCCGCGGCGCCATCCGCGCCGCCCAGGCCGAGATGGAGGCGTTGCTCGAACGCACCGCGATCTCCGCCTTCATTCGCGAGAAGAAGGATTTCTACACTGCGTTGATCGACGCCAACGGCGTGATGGCGGTCGGCTCGAACGTGCCGGTCTTCGGCGATGTCTGCACGCCGGTGTTCCAGAAGTTTCCGATCGAGACGATCCAGCCGGGCGACCTCTACTGGTACAGCGACTGCTACGGCAGCCGCGGTGCCGTTTCGCATACGAATGATCAGGTGTTCCTGGCGCCGGTGTTCCATGAGGGCCGCAGGGTGGCGTTCGTGATGGGCTGGGCGCATTTCTCCGATGTCGGCGGGTTGCGGCCAGGCTCGATTTCGCCGGATGCCACCGATCATTTCCAGGAAGGCATCATCATCCCGCCGACCAAGCTGATCGATCGCGGAGTCGCCAATACCGCAGCGCTGGACATCTTCTATCGCAACTCGCGCTATCCCGAGACGTGCAAGGGCGATACGCGCGCCTTGCTGGGCGCGGTCGATCTTGGCGTGCGGCGGATGCAGGAGATCACGGTGCGGTTCGGCGCTGATGTGCTGGAGGATGCGCTGCGGCAGTTGCTGGCCCGCACCGAGGCGCTGGTGCGGCAGAAGCTGCGTGAGACGTTTCCGGTTGGCACGCATCGCTTTACCGACGCCATCGACAGTGATGGTCACGGGACGGGGCCGTTGCATATTCGTTTCGCGCTGACCCGTACGCCCGATGACCGCTTCATCCTTGATGCGTCGGAGACCGACGATCAGGCGCCGGGGCCGGTGAACTACCTGATGAACCCCGATATGCCCGGCACTGCGCTGGCACTGGCGTTTCTCGGTGGCGATCCGAGCCAGGTGGTCAATGCCGGCGGGGCGCGGGCGTTGGACCAGGTGATCCTGCGCGAGGGCTCGTTGTTGTTTCCGCGTTCGCCGGCGCCGTTGGGCATGCGCGGGATGACGATGATGCGGGTGCTGGCGGCGTTGAACGGGTTGATCAATGTGGCGGGTGCACCGGCCCCGGCGGCGCATTCGGCGTATATCATCATCCTGATGCGGGGGATGGCGGGGGGTAAGCCGTTCCTGTTGTCGGATGGGCTGGGCGTTGGCTATGGCGGGCGGCCGACGGCGGATGGGACTGACGCCGTCTATTTCGTGGCGCAGGAGAACTACCCGGTTGAGTTCCTGGAGCAGGGGTATCCGGTCCGGCTCAACACCTATTCCATCCACCGCGATAGTGGCGGGCCCGGGCGGCAGCGGGGTGGCTGTGGCATCGTGCGCGAGTACGAGGTGCTAGCCGATGATGCGGTCCTGGCGGTGCGGATCGACAGCGTGGTGGTTCCGCCCTGGGGGACCGATGGCGGGATGTCCGGGGGGACTGGGCGGGCGGTGGTCAATCCCGGGCGGCCCGATGAGCGGTTGTTGCGGCCGTTGTCGGATGGAAACAAGCTGGTGAAGGGCGATATCCTGCGGCTGGAGACTGGCGGCGGGGGTGGGCATGGCCATCCCCATGACCGGGCGGCGGAACAGGTGTTGTCCGATGTCCAGGATGGGTTCGTTTCGGTTGAGGCGGCCCGGCGCGACTATGGCGTGATCATCCGCGAGGGTGTCCTGGACCTCGCCGCCACCGCTGCCGCTCGTGCTGTTCGTCCGGCCACCCGCGCTTTTCACCGTATTGAGTATGTCGATGCCCTCGTCTGATACGCAGCTTTCCGTTGCCGTCGATATCGGCGGTACTTTCACCGACGTCACATTGCAGAACCCGGCGACCGGCCAGGCCTGGCGGGCCAAGACACCGTCGATTCCATCCGATCCGAGCCAGGCCTTCATCAACGGGGTGCGGCTGGCGCTGGAATCGGCGGGGGTAAATTTGGGAAGCGGGGGGGCGTCTTCGATCAACCGGGTGCTGCATGGCACGACGGTTGCCACCAACATGATCCTGGAGGGCAAGGGGGCGCGGGCGGCCTTGGTGACCACCCAGGGGTTTCGGCATGTGCTGGAGATCGGGCGGCAGGATATTCCGCGGCGGGCGAATCTTTGGGCGTGGGTGAAGCCGGCCCGGCCGGTGCCGCCGGCGCGGATTCTGGAAGTGGTGGAGCGGGTGGGGCCAGGGGGGGAGGTTCTGACTCCCTTGGATGAGGCGTCGGTGGCGGAGGCGGCGGAGGCGTGCCGGCGGTTGGGGGTGCAGGCGGTGGCGGTTTGTCTGCTGCATAGTTTTTCGCATCCTGAACATGAGCGGCGGGTGGCGGAGTTGTTGCGGGCGGCTTTGCCGGGGGTGGCGGTGACGGCATCGATTGATGTGTTGCCGGTGGTGCGGGAGTTTGAGCGGAGCCTGGCGACGATTCTGAATGCGACGGTGATGCCGGCGGTTTCGACCTATGTGGCGCGGCTGGAGGAGCGGTTGCGGGAGGACGGGATCGAGGCGCCGTTGTTGTTGATGCAATCCAATGGCGGGGTGGCCGGGGCGGGCACGATCCGGCGGGCGCCGGCGGTCACCGCCCTGTCTGGGCCGGCGGCAGGGGTGGTCGGGGCGCGGGAAGTGGCGCGGGCGGCGGGGGTGGGTGATCTGATCACCGTGGATATCGGGGGGACGAGTGCGGATATCTGTCTGATCAAGGATGGGCGGATCGGGCTGACGCAGCAGGGGCGGGTGGGTGAGTGGCCGTTGCCGTTGCCGATGGTGGACATGGTCACGGTGGGGGCCGGAGGCGGGTCGATTGCGAAGGTTCGCAATGGCGCCTTGACGGTTGGGCCGGCCAGCGCGGGGGCGGAGCCGGGGCCGGCTTGCTATGGGTTGGGCGGGGTCGAGGCGACAGTGACGGACGCGCATATCGTACTGGGGCATCTGCCGCCGGAGTTGCTGGGCGGGCGGATGGTGCTCGATCCCGCTTTGGCCGAGCGGGCCGTACGGGACAATGTGGCCACGCCGCTGGGGTTGGATTTGCATACCGCGGCACGGGGTATCCTGGCGATTGCGGATAGCAACATGGTGGGCGCGATCCGGGTGGTCTCGGTGGAGCGCGGGCATGATCCGCGGGCGTTTGCGTTGGTGCCGTTTGGTGGGGCGGGGCCGTTGCATGGCTGTGCGCTGGCGGATCTGCTCGGCATTACGACGATCCTGGTGCCGCCGGCGCCGGGGGTGTTGTGTGCGGAAGGGTTGCTGGCGGCGGATCTGCGGACCGAATTCCATCGGACGTTGGCGTCGGCGGGATTGCCGGATGATGGCGAGGCGGCGGCGGTGCTGGCGGCGTTGCATCGGGCGGCGGAAGGCTGGTTCGAGGCGGAGCAGGTGGCGCCGGCCGATCGGGTGACCGAGGAGGTGGCGCTGATGCGGTATGAAGGGCAAGGCGGCGAACTGGCGGTGCCGTTCGGCGGCAGCGTGGCGGCTGCGCTGGCCGGGTTCCGGGCGGCACACCAGGAGCTGTATGGGTTCGTGCTGGAAGCGCCGGTGGAGCTGGTGACGCTGCGGGTGGAGGCGATCGGCAAGCTGCCGGCGCCGGTGCTGCCGCACCTGACCCCGGCGCCGATGCCCGCCCCGCTGGGGGTGCGGATGGTGCACTTCGCCAGCGGGTCGCGGGAGACGCCGGTGCTGGCGCGCGACGCGCTGGGGGCGGGGACGTCGTTCGCCGGGCCGGTGATCCTGACGCAGCTGGATGCCACGACGCTGGTGCCGCTGGAGTGGAGAGTGGAAGTGCATGCCTCCGGCGCGGTGCTGCTGCACAAGGCGGCTGGCTGAATATTGCGATTACGGAACAAAATAGGCCAGCTTGTGCGACCCGTGCGAGCGGCGTTTTCGGCGGGAATGGCATGACGCGGGCGGGGCGCGGGGTTGGACGGCGCGCAGGGCCGGAGGCTGGCGGGACGACATGGGGGTTTGGCGCGCTGGCGCGGGATGATGCCGCGCCACGGCGGTTATTGGACGTACGAGTATTGCGGCGCGGCGGCGGCGCGGGTTGGTCCGGGTGCTGCGGCGCGATGAGGGGGTTGCCCGGGCGAGGGGCTGCGGGGGCGCGGCGGGGACGGGGAGGCCGCCTGCCTGCCATTGGAGGATGAGCGCTTCCAGCCGGGCGAAGATGCGGGCCAGGCAGGCCATGATCAGGGCGACAACGCGGTCCGGAATCCAGGCATGACTCTCCGACCCCGCTTGCGCGGGGGAAAGCTGGGCCAGATGGCCGGCCAGGGAGAGGGGCTTGGGTTCCCTTCGCTTGTAGTTTAACTAACTATTTTGTAAAAAGAAAGGGTTTTTTAGGGGAGAAATAGATTTTTTTGTGAACAAAAAGAAGCAAAAAGACTTCCCGCTTATCAACCAATAGGCACGATTTTTTGTGCGAACACGGACCTTCGTGTGAGGTTTGATGAGGTTGCGATCGCTCGGCAGAGTGCCGGGATCATCTCGGCCATTTTGCGGCGTCGGTTTGTGGTCCAGCAGAAGGCGCTGAGGTAGTCGTTTGTGTGCTTGGCCGAGATCGCCTTGTGGGTCGCCTTGATGGCGGTGCTGAGGTTGGCGATCGCGGTGTTGAGGACGAAGAAGCCCGGCGCTTTACGCAATGGTGTGCCGTTCCTCGACTGGGATTTGCCAACCTCCATTCGGCAGGTGCGCGATCGTACAGTGTAGCGCAATGCCGGATAGACAAAGGATAGACGGGATTGATCGACTTAAAATCTGCTTCCCGCAAGGGAGTGCGGGTTCGAGCCCCGCCGCCCCAGGGCTGTTCAACGCTGACAACTTAATCGCGTGAGCGGCGAGATGTCGGGGAAGAAAGTTGGTTCCCTCGGCGCGTTTTGTCTGAATCTATGTCGGGCAACCGCCACGAAGGTTTGCCCCGATGTCGAGTGTGTTGCTGACGTTG
>CAXNGD010000244.1:0-4946 GCA_964201575.1 Acetobacterales bacterium
CCGCCACATCCGCCGACTCGGCGAATTGCTGTTGCTGCGACCACACCCAGACCACCCCCCCCGCCAGCAACGCCACCGCCAGCGCCGTCAGCACCGCCGCCCCCGCCCGCGCCGGAGCGACCCGCTCAGCAACAACGGGCCCATCGGCCACCGGCGCATCAATTGCCCGCGGCGGCGCGGCTTCAGCCACCGCCGGCTCGGGGCAGCAGCGCCAGCACCGCCTCCTGTGTCGGCTTGGCCGCCACCTGGATGCTCCGCCAGGGCAGCCGCGCCAGCGGTGCCGCCACCTTCGCCGACAGCGCCAGCGCATCCACCTCATGCAGGCACTCGGCCGGCAACGCCGCCGGCAGGAGCTGGACGAAATGCCGCGCCGTGGCCGGTGAGAAGAACAACGCGAGGTCCACCGCCCCGCTCGACAGCGCCTCCACCCCGGCATCGGCCAGCCGGTTCTGCGGCACCGCCTCGTAGACCCAGCGCCGCTGCACCGTGAACCCCGCCTCGCGCAGCACCCGCGACAACTCCTGCCCCTCATGGCGCGCCGTCGGCAGCAGCAACGCGCCGCCGGACGGGGTGCAGCTGCGCAACACCAGCTTCGCCAGGTCGATACCGTTGCCGCCCGCGCTGACAACATCGGTGAACCCCGCCGCGCGCGCCCGCGCCGCCGTGGCATCGCCCACCGCCAGCACCCGCACGCCATACTGCCCCGGCCCCAGGGCGGCGAGCGCATTGGCGCTGGTCAGCACCACGGCCTGCAACGCCTCGGCCCGTGGCAGCCGGTGATGCAGCGGCCGGATCGCCAGCACCGGCGCCAGGATCGCCGCGAACCCGCGCGCCACCACCATCCGCGCCGTCGCCTGGGCCCCCTCGTCCGGCCGGGTGATCAGCACCCCCAGCCGCCGCCGTGCCGGCACGTCCCTTCGCCGCCGCTCCGGCAGGTCCGGGTGATGCCGCTCGGGCACGTCCGGTCGCTGCCCTTCAGGCAAGCCCGGCCGCTGCCTTTCAGGCAAGGATGTCTCGCGGGGTTTCGGCACGTAGGTTCCTCCCGAGTTCGTCGCCCATCCGGGCGGCATCGCGGCGATCCCCGGCAATCGCGCGGCGCAGCAGGAAACTGCCATCGGCGCGCGCCACCAGCCCGGTGAGCCGCAATTGCCCATCTGCCCCTATCGTAGCATGTCCGCCGATCGGTGTCCGGCACGAACCGTCCAGCGCCGCCAGCAGCGCCCGCTCCGCCAAAGACACCGCGCTGGCATCGGGATCCTCGATCGCAGCCAGCATGGCCCGCAGCGCTACGTCGTCCTCGCGCACCGTCACCCCGACAATCCCCTGGCACGCCGCCGGCAGCATCATCTCGGGCGCCAGCACCAGCCCGGCCTCATCCGCCAGCCCCAGTCGCTTCATCCCGGCCAGCGCCAGCAGGGTCGCGGCGAAATCGCCCCGCCGCACCTGCTCGATGCGCCCGCCGACATTGCCGCGGATCGTCGCAAAGCGCAGATCCGGCCGCAAATGCGCCAACTGCGCCTGCCGCCGCAGCGACGAGGTGCCGATCAGTGCGCCGCGCGGAAGACACGCCAGCCCCGCTCCCGTCTCTGCCGCATCGGCCAGGACCAGCGCATCGCGCGCATCCTCGCGCACCAGCGTGCAGGCCAGCACGATCCCCGCCGGCAACTCGGTCTCCAAATCCTTCAGCGAATGCACCGCGAAATCGATCCGCCGGTCCAGCAGCGCCTCGTGGATCTCCTTGGCGAACAGCCCCTTGCCGCCGAGATCGGCCAGCCGCGTGCCGGCCGCCTGGGAGGCATCCCCGGTGGTGCGGATGGCGTGTTCCTCGAACACATCCATGTCGCGCAGCACCGGACAGAAGCCGGACAGCCGCGCCAGGAAGAACCGCGTCTGCCACAGCGCCAGCGGCGAGCCGCGGGTGCCAACGCGCAGCGGCAGCGGGCGCGAATGGGTGGGCGGAAGCGGGGCAGGGTGGGCGATGGCCATGCTTGTGTCCTATTACCACCCGGCGTGAAAGGAAAGCCGCGCGATGCGCATCGACACCGTCCTTGGCCCAGTCCTTGGGATTGAAAGCTCCTGCGACGAAACCGCCGCCGCTGTGCTGGCGCCGGACGGAACCGTGCTGGCCGAGTCCGTCCTGAGCCAGGCCGGCCATGCGGCCTTCGGCGGCGTGGTGCCGGAGATCGCCGCCCGCGCCCACCTGGCGCACCTGCCCGGCATCGTCGCCGACGTCCTGGCCCGCGCCGGGGTGGCCGCGCGCGACCTCGGCGCTATCGCGGCCAGCAGCGGCCCCGGCCTGATCGGCGGCCTGATCGTCGGCAGCGGCTTCGCCAAGGGCATGGCGCTGGCGCTGGAAAAACCCTTCATCGCGATCAACCATCTCGAAGCCCACGCCCTGACCCCGCGCCTGCCATCCCTCGGCAGTCTGGAATTCCCTTACCTGCTGCTCCTTGTCTCCGGCGGCCACTGCCAATGCGTGGCGGTCGAGGGCGTCGGCCAATACCGCCGCCTCGGCGGCACCATCGATGACGCCATCGGCGAGGCCTTCGACAAGGTCGGCAAGCTCCTGGGACTCGGCTGGCCCGGCGGCCCCGCCGTCGAAAAACTGGCACGCGACGGCAACCCCGCCCGCTTCGCCCTGCCCAGGCCCCTGCGCGGCCGCCCGGGCTGCGACTTCTCCTTCTCCGGCCTCAAGACCGCCGTCGCCCATCTCGTCGCCGCCTACCCCGCCGGCCCGCTCCCCGCCGAAGACGCCGCCGACATTGCCGCCAGCTTCCAGCAGGCCGTCGCCGAAACTCTGGCCGACCGCGCCGCCAATGCTATGGCGATGTTCAGCGAAACGCACACCCCCTCCGCCCTGGTCGTCGCCGGCGGCGTCGCGGCCAACGCCACCCTGCGCGCCACCCTGACCGAAACCGCCTCCCGATCCGGCTTCCGCTTCATCGCCCCGCCGCTGCGCCTGTGCACCGACAACGCGGTGATGGTCGCCTGGGCCGCCATCGAGCGCCTAAACCAAGGCTGGACCGACCGCCTGGACCACGCCCCGCGCCCGCGCTGGCCGCTTGACTCCTCAGATATGCGGCCGCCGACATGAAGCCCGCTCCATGAATTACCGCCACGCCTTCCACGCCGGCAATCACGGCGACTGCCTCAAGCACGCCCTCCTGGTCTGGCTGCTCGCCGCCCAGCAGCGCAAGCCCGGCGCCCTCTTCGTGCTCGACACCCATGCCGGCACCGGGCGCTACGACCTGTCCGACACCCCGGCCACCCGCACCGGCGAAGCCCAGCGCGGCATCCTGCGCCTGACCGAAAACCCGCCCCCCGCCCTGGCCGCCTATATCGCCCTGGTCGAACGCCTCGGCCTCTATCCCGGCTCGCCCGCCATCATCCGCGCCCTGCTGCGCGATCAGGACCGCCTGGCCTGCTGCGAGCTCCACCCCGAGGACTTCGCCCAACTCCGCCGCCATTTCGCCCGCGACGCCCAGGTCGCCACCCACCAGCGCAACGCCTGGGAAGCCATCGGCGCCCTGCTCCCACCGCCCTCCGGCGAAAAACGCGCCCTGGTGCTGATTGACCCGCCCTACGAGGCCGAGGACGAGTTCGAAAACCTCGCCAACGGCCTCGCCCTCGCCAACCGCCGCATGCCGGGCGCCGTCCTGGCCGCCTGGTATCCCATCAAGCACCGCGCCCCGATCCGCGCCTTCCACACCGCCCTGCGCGAAAGCGGTATCCGTGACATCGTCGCCGCCGAGCTGTTTCTCCGCGCCCCGCTGGACCCCGGCCGCCTCAACGGCAGCGGCCTGCTGCTGGTCAACCCGCCCTTCGGCTTCGAGACAGCCGCCCCCGCCATCCTGGCCGCGCTGCTGGACCGCCTCGGCGACAACGAGGACGACGCGGGCACCGATCTCCTGCGCATCGCCGATGAGTAGCACCCGTGTCCAGGTGATCGGCGCCGGCGCCTGGGGCACCGCGCTCGCGCTCCAGGCCGCGCGCGCCGGCGCGCGGGTGACGCTCTGGGCGCGCGACCCGGCCAAGGCCGCCGCCATGGCGCAATCCCGCCAGAACCCGCATTTGCCGGGCATCGCCCTGCCGCCCGAGGTCGGCGTCTCCGCCCAGTGGCAGCCGGCCGACATCCTCCTCCTCGCCATGCCCACCCAGGCCCTGCGCGGCCTCGCCGCCACCCTGCCGCACGGCCTGCTGGTCGCCTGCTGCAAGGGCGTCGAGGCCGGCACGCATCTTCTGCCGCTGGAAGTCCTGGCCGAAACCCACCCCGCCCGCCCGGCCTGCGTCCTGACCGGCCCGAACTTCGCCGCCGAGGTCGCGCGCGGCCACCCCGCCGCCGCCGTGGTCGCCGGTGCCGATGCCGCCGCCCGCGCCGCCGTGCTGGCCGCCCTGGCGACACCAGATTTCCGCCTCTACGGCAATGACGACCCCATCGGCGCCCAGGTCGGCGGCGCCGCCAAGAACGTCATCGCCATCGCCGCCGGCGCGGTGATCGGCGCCGGCCTCGGCGAAAACGCCCGCGCCGCCCTGGTCACCCGCGGCCTGGCCGAACTGGCCCGCCTCGCAACAGCCCTCGGCGGCCGGCCCGAGACGGTCAGCGGCCTGTCCGGCCTCGGCGACCTCCTGCTGACCTGCACCGGCCCCGCCAGCCGCAATTTCTCCTTCGGCCTCGCCCTCGGCCAGGGCCAAACCGTCGCCGACATCCTCGCCAGCCGGGATTCCGTCACCGAGGGCGTCACCACCGCCCCCGCCCTGGTCGCCCGCGCCCACGCCGTCGGCGTCGAACTCCCCATCGCCACCGCCGTCGCCGCCGTCGTCCAGGGCCGGCTGTCGGTCGCCGAGGCCATGCGCCTGCTGCTCGCCCGGCCGCGGCGCGACGAGTGAGCGCGGGGAAGGAAGGAAGGCGGGGGCTTCGCCCCTCGACCCCACCAGGGACCCGAGGT
>CAXNGD010000245.1:0-4931 GCA_964201575.1 Acetobacterales bacterium
ACTGGACGTAACCGAGTCCAGTGCGCGACAGCGGGTTGTTGGTCGGGTCGCAGATCACGCTGAACGGCAAGCCGCCATCGCGCGAGCCGAGCAGCCCCTGGCCCAGCATGTTCTGCAGGACGGAGAGTTGGGTGGCGCGGATTCGGCGGAACAGGTCCTGGTTGATGACCTGGCCGACATACTGCCCCATCCCCGCCGCCAGCGAGGCGGCGATATAGTTGGTCATGCGGGTATAGTTGTCGCCGTTGGTGGCGGCATTGCTGCTGCTGTTATGCCCGCCGCGGACGCCCCAGAAGGCGCCGCCCGGCTGCGGGTTGGCGATCACGTCGATCCCCGCCGTCAGCAGGACCGACAATTCCGCCTGCGAATAGGTCCCGCGCGTGCCGCTGCCCGGCGAACCCGAGCGCTGCGTGCCGGCCACGCCATAGAGCGGCTTGTTCAGGCTGGACTGCTCGGGCGAGAGATTGCCCAGCGGCCCGGCCACGAAGCCCTGCGGGCTGACCAGGCGCAACACGTTGTTGGCTTGGTCGTTCCACCAGACCCAGTCGCCGAACATCAGCTTGCAGGCATAGGAGTCCAGCCCCGCCGATGCCTTGTTGGCCACCGCCGCGCTGATCGCCTCGCCCGCCGCTCCGGTCAGGACCATGTAGATCCCTTCGGAAAGCCCGAACGCCGCCTGTGCGGTCCATTGCGCCGTCGCATCGGCATCAGCCAGCAGCGCCACCGAGCAGCGCTGCCCGCGCAGCGCATACATGCCGCGGCGCGGCACCGTGTCCACGCCCACCAGCTGGCTGGCGGTGACGCCGGCGCCATCGGTGCTGACAGCCCCGGTGCCGAAATCCCAGGTGAAGCTGCTGGGCGCCACGGCGGTGGCGCCGGCATTGGCGGTGACGATCTGGCTCGGCCCGCGCTGCGGCCCCTGGCCGGCGTTGATGGCGGTGGCGAGCGCGATCCAGAAGGCGGCGCCGCTGCCGGTGATGTTGTCATAGACCTCGGGCACCTGGCCCGGCAGGGTGATGGTGAAGCGCCAGCTGCCAGACTTGGCGCCCGGCGCCATGGTGATCACGATCTGGTTGCCGCGGCTGCCGGTATGGAGCGCGGTCAGCACGAAGCCGGTGGTCGGGATCTGGAAGGCCGCCGCCGTGTCGGTGCCGTCGGTGACGCGGACACAGCGGAAATCGGCCGCCCCCTGCTGCACCGCGGTGGCAACCATGGTGCCCATGTCGTGCTTGCGCGCCACGATCGGCCCGAAGCTGCGGGCATAGTCGCTCATGCTGCCGATGATCACCGGCTCGCCCACCGGGCCCCAGCTCGCGGTGCCGGCCACGCCCACCACATTGGTCGGCACGCCGTTGATCACCAGGTTCTGCGGCGGCACGATCTGGACATACAGATCAGGCACGATCAGCGCCGTGGTGTTGATGCTACCCTGTTGGACGATCGGCATGCGTCAGCCCTCCCCACCGGCGGGCAACAGCACCCGCACCACGTTGCCGGCATGCTCGCCGGCCAGGATCGTCTCGATCTCTGAGGGGCTCGCGATCACCTCGCCCTTCCCTTACGGCCCGAAGGCGCGCACGACAACCAGATGCACGTCCATACCTGTCTCCCGAAAAACCATGCACGGATCTCGCGATCCGCAGAATCCGAAGGATCAGCCGATCACGCTGCGCGCCGCCCCGCCGGCGCCAGCAAAGCGCATGTCACCGAAGATCATTGCCGGCATCGTCTCGGTCAGCGTGGTGGCGTAATCCACCGCGTAGAACAGGTCGCGGCGGTAGCGGCTTGCCGCCCGGCCTTGGTCGAACACGGTTGAGCCGCGAGACAGCAGCCGCCCGCGCAACCCGTCCGGCAGGTCGATGAAATCCACCGCCGACAGCCGCGCATCCAACGCACCGGCCAGCCGGTCGCGCGTGGCGGGATCGGGGCACCAGGCGGACAGGCGGATCACCTGGCGTTGGCGCCGCGTCTCGCGCCGCATCGTCTGGTCCGCCACCACCCGCCCCACCATCGGCCCGCTGCCGGCCACCGTCAGCGTGGCCCCCTCCACCGTCACGATCTTGCGCGTGCGCAGATAGGTGGCGAGCACGGCGGCCACCATCTCCGGCGTGTCGCCCTGCGCGGTGCGATGCACCACCGCCATACCATCCACCATCAGCCCGGCCACCTGGCCCTCATGCGCGCTGCCCGCCACCGTGGCGCTGCGGCCCTGGACGGTTACCGTCAGGCCCGGCACCACCGCGCTGATGCGCTCCCAGCGATCCGGGTGGCGCGTGGTCACCGCCTGTGGCCGCGCCTCGGGAAACACCGAGACATGGGAGATCCCCGCCACCAGATCGGCATCCAGCGCCGCTCCCTGGGGGAAGCCGCGATACAGCCGGCAGGCGCGCCCCAATATGCTGGGCGCGGATGCCCCCTCGGGGTACAGAACCTCGGCGGCAAGGCGCAGCAGCGCCTCCTCCACATCGGACAGATCGGTCATTTGTGATGTTCCTAGCTCGCGGCGTGCGCGATCCGCAGCCGCCACCCATGTTCCAACAATTCCGCCTGCGCAATCACACCGGCGCGCCCGAGATCGTCGCGCGCAGGTCGCCCGGCTGCAGCACCACCCCGGCCAGCGCCGGCAGCAGCAGCATCCCGCTCCCCGCCGCAAGCGCCTCGGGCAATCCTGACCCGCCAACCCCAGCGCCTCCGGTGGCCAGCACCGCGGCCGGCCAGCCGCGCAGCAGCACCGAAGCGCCGCCCCCCCCAGGGCCAACCCCCGCCGTGCCGCCATAAGGCGCCAGCCCCGGCCGCTCCGGACCCGCCGGCCGACGCAGCTCCACAATCCGGCTGGCGCGCACGTACAGCACCGGCATCAGCGCCTGCTGGGCGGCAATGAACCAGATCGCCCCGTCGCCGCGGCGGACGTAATCGCCAACCCGCGTGTATGCGGCATCAAAGATCCCATGCCAGTAGACCTGGCCATGCGCCACCGGCCGCGCGAAGCGCCCATCCGGCGCGCTGAACGCCGCCGGCATGCGCAGCACCCGGCAGCGCGGCGCCATCGGGTGCTGCGGCCCGTCCGCGCGGAACACCTCGCACCACTCGCCCACCACGCGCCCGGCCCGGCCGAGCCCGCGATGCACCGCGTCCTGTGCCCGTGCCGCGTCCATCTAGACCACCATCGCCGGCGCGCGCCCGCTCAGCGCCGGTCCCGGCGGCACGCCGAGAAACCCGCACAGCCGCCGCCGCCAGTCGTCGAACAGCGCCGTGCGTTCGCGCAGCTCGCGCGGGTTGCGCTTCCACACCGCCGCCTGTTCGGTATCCATCATCGCCGCACTCTCCGGCACCGCCTGTTCGAGTGCCGTCAGCGTCGTGAGGTATTGCCGCGCCACCGCCTCTTCCGAGCCGGTCATGCGCATCATGCGGAACTCCAGCAGCCCATAGGCCTGGTGGAACCGCCTGCCCTGGAACCCCTCCGCCCCGCTGCCATAGCTGGGATAGCCGCAATGCCTGCGAATGTCCGTCCGCTCCGCCTCGTTGAGCGCCATGAAATCCTCCTCCCGACCGCCTGTACCAAGCCAGGCGGGACGGCGACGAGCGCGGGGGTCTCCCCCCGCATCGCCGCCGCCCCGCCCCGAAACGAGCCGTTCGTCAGCCGAAATGCTCGATCATCACCGCGCGCGGGAACGCGGCCCCGGTTGCCGTGGGCACGGTGGCGCTGGTGGTGGTGACATCGCTCGGCGCGCAGTAGCCGCCGATCCAGTACCAGCTCTGGGCGATGATCTGCTGCAGCCGGTCGATCGGCTCGCGGGTGACCATGGCGATGCCGTCCACCACCGAGACGATGGCGTTCTGCGGCGCCACGTCATCGGCCCCCAGTCCGGCGAAGCCGCCCTCGATGAGCGCGCCCTTGCCGCAGACGATCGGCCGGCGGATCACCCCATTGCCGATCGAGGGATGGTTCTGGACATAGGCCTCGGTGGTGGGGATGAAGCACAGGCCGAGGAACTCGTTGACCATGCGCGCCACCTGCTCGGCGTTGATCGCGGCATTCTGCAGGAACTGGCTGGCGATGCCGACGCGGCTGGTGACCATGTTGAGGTCGGTGGTGGCCGCGTAATGGTCCAGCGTGATGGTGTACTGCTCAACGCTGAAGCCGCTCGGCGTCAGGCCGTTATCCAGGTTGGTGTTGCTCGACGGCGCCAGCGGCGTGGTGACCGCGGTCTTCAGCCCGGCGCGCGTCTTGGTCAGCGTCTCGCCGATGCCGACATTGAAGCTTATGCGGTCGGCAACCGCGCGATAGCCCAGGCGCGACCGCAGAGCCTGCTCGAACTCGCGCTCGAGATAGCCCAGCTGGATGATCGGGCGCAGGGCGGCGGGGAAATTGGAAATCAGCATGCGAACTCCTCACACATTGTCAGCCCGCCGGAAGGCTCCGGCAGGCGTGGTGTCGGTTGCAGGAAGGCCTCGGGGCGCAGCCCCCCGACGGCGGGCCGCTAGAGCCGGCGCAGCAGGTCAGCGCGCGACGTCCGCCACTCGGCTTCGGTCATGTCGGTGGCCAGCTTCGGCTTCGGCGACTGCGCCGGCGGTGCGGCGGGCGAGGAGGACGAGCTGGCGCCGCCGAACAGCCACGGCTTAACCCGGCGGGTCTCGGCCATCAGCTCGGCCGCCCCCTCCACCTCGTCGCGCTCATTGAGCACCAGGCGGCTGGTGTCGAGCAGCTTGAGCCCGTCCAGATCCACCATGCCCGCGCGCACCGCATGCGCCTTCAGCTCGGCACGCAACAGGCGCTCGCGCAGCGAGGCCTCAAGTGCCGCCAGGCGTTGCTCCAACGCCGCCTGAAGCGCCGAGGCCTCAGCAGCGGGCGCGGCATCCTGTGCCGGACCCGTCGGCAAAACTCCGTCGTCGTTCATGCATCCTCCTGCGGGGCGCTGCCCGCATGTTCG
>CAXNGD010000246.1:0-4919 GCA_964201575.1 Acetobacterales bacterium
CGGCCGCCCCGACGGCTGCCTTGCCCGCCGCCTTTTTTCCCGCACCCTTGGCCATGTCGCCCCGCATCCCGATGGTGGCGGCATGCCATCATCCTATTGCCGACATGCTGGCGCGTGTCACCCGGCCAGTGCAAGGCCGCACCAAGTCACGGGGTGGCCCCGCTCTCCCGCTATGGTTTGTCGCCGCGTCGGATGCGAAGATGGCACGACAACGGAAGGGCACGGAATGAGCACATTGGAACGGGCGATCGCGATTGCGGCGGAGGCGCATGCGGGCCAGGTGGACAAGGCGGGCGCGCCTTATGTCATGCACCCGCTGCGGATGATGCTGGCAGTGCAAACCCTGGATGAACGCATCGTCGCAGTCCTGCATGACGTGTGCGAGGACTGCCCCGGATGGGACTTCGACCGGCTGCGCCGCGAAGGATTCTCGGAAGTCGTACTGGCCGCGCTAGAAACCGTCACCAAGCGCGAGGGCGAGAGCTACGAAGACTTCGTGCGCCGGGCCGGTGCCAACCCGATCGGCCGCGCGGTCAAGCTGGCGGATTTGTGCGACAATTCCGATCTGTCGCGCATCGCCGCGCCGACCGCGCAGGACATGGAGCGGGTCGAGAAATACCGCCGCGCCATCGCCGCCCTGTCATAGCGGCCAGGGGGCGACCGATGCCCCCTATGCCGTGGCAGCGCGCAGCGTCACCACGTTGTCGGCCATTCCGGCGGTCAGCAGCACGCCCCAACGCTGCATCGCCTCCACCTGTTCGGGCCAGCGCTTAGAGCGTTGATACACACCCAGCACGCCGCCGCGCGTCGCGGCCTGCCGATGGTTCAGCACGGCATCGGCCACCGACTCGGCCACGCCGGATTCAGCAAGCGCGGTGGCGAAGCTGCGGCGCAGGTCATGCCAGCGCCAGCCGGTCAGCCCCGCCGCTTCGTCCAGATCGGCCTTGACGGCGGAAAACGTGTCGATCGCCTCGCCCGACTTCGGGGCGGGGAACACCAGGCCGGCGCGCGGCTTGCCGGCCGCTTCATGCCGCGCGCGCAGCAGGTCCAGCGCCAGCGGGTGCAGGTGCAGCCGGTGCGCGTCGCCGTTCTTGGTCATGGCGCCCGGCATGGTCCACACGGCGGCATCAAGGTCCAGGTGCCCCCAGTCCAGCCGCGCCGCCTCGCCACGCCGGCAGGGTGCCGCCAACAGGAAGCGGGCGAGGTCGCGATAGACCGGGTGCGACAACGCCTCCGCCGCCTTCCACAGGCGCACCACGTCCACCACCGGCAGATGGTGCGCGCGGGGCGCGGGATCACCTTGGGGCGGCGCGTGCGGGCCAGCGGGGCGCTGGGATTGGCGGCAATGTGCCCCTCGTTCTGGCACCAGTCGAAGAAGCGGGAGAGTGCGCCATAGCGGGCGCGGGCAGCCTATGCCGCGACCGAGGCCCAGGCGACGATCGCGCGGGTGGTGCCGGGCAGCCGGATCGCCGTCACGCCGCAAGCCAAGGGCTTGTTGGTCAGCGGCCAGGTTGCCACCGCGGAGGAGGCCGCGCGCACCCTATGCGCCCGAACTCAACGCCATGGAAAACGTCTGGGACTACTTGCGCGCCAACAAACTCAGCAGTCTGGTCTGGGACAGCTACGACGCCATCGTCCAAGCATGCAAAGACGCATTGAACTTCCTCGCCGAAGACCCAATGCGGATCGCATCCATCGGACATAGGCAGTGGGCGTGTGTCAGAAGCTAGGGCGGTTGGTATTACTTTTCAGCCGCCAACCGGGATGCGCAGAATGCGGATACTCATTGCAGAAAAAAATCGGGGCTTTCGCGCCGAATTTGTCGAACTGATCACGCACTGCCATCCTTCCTGTCAGATCATCCAGACCGCCGACGTCGCCGAGTTCCGGTCGCGGATGAATGCGTCGCAATTCGACCTGGTGTTTCTCGACCTCCAGCTTCCGGGGCTCCAGGCCCATGTCGACCTCAGCACGCTGCGGTCGGACTACCCGCACACCAAGATCATCGGCCTCGGCGACACCAACGACAGCGCCACCATCATCCGCTGCTTCGAGGAGGGCCTCGGCGGCTACATCTCGCGCAGCTGCAGCGGCATCAACCTGATCCGCACCTTCAAGGTCATCGCCACCCCGGACCTGTTCATCTCCACCGGCAGCAGCGAGGCCAGCCGCACCGCCAGCGCGGGAAGCGAAGCAGCGCACCTGCTCCCCGCCCATCGCCCCAGCCCGCGCGAGCCTGACGCCGGCGCGCACCCGCTCACCGCCCGCCAATCCGATGTGCTGACTCTGTTGGCCGAGGGCCGCACCACCAAGGACATCGCGCGCCGCCTCGGCCTGGCTGTCCCCACCGTCAAGACCCATCTCGCCGCCGTCTACCGCCAGCTTGGCGCGCGCAATCGGCTCCAGGCCGTGGTCAAGGCCGGTGCACTGGCTGCCGCACCGCCAAGCGTTGCCTCGATGATGCGCGGGATGACCCAGACCGAGATGTTCGAGCGGAATTTCGCCGCCGGCTGATCGGCCGCCAAAGCGCCTTGCGCGACGCCGCTGCCCGCGTGAAACTGCGGGCATGACCTGGTCCATTCTCGTCCGCGACACTGCCACCGGTGCCCTCGGCGCTGCTGTCGCCTCGCGCTTCTTCGCCGTTGGTGGCCTGTGCATCCATGTCGAGGGCGGTGTCGCCGCCCTGGCCACCCAGGCCCTGGTCAATCCGATGTACGCCGTCCACGCCATGCCCCGTCTGCGCGCCGGCGAGGCCGCCCCGGAGGTGCTGCGCAGCCTGGTGGACCCGGACCCGATGCGCGACCAGCGCCAGTTCCACATCCTCGATGCCTCCGGCCGCATCGCCCAGCACAGCGGCCGTGATTGCGTGACGTGGGCGGGCCACGTGCAGGACCAGGACGTCTCGGTGGCCGGCAACATGCTGGCTGCCCAGCCTGTGGTCCAGGCCACGCTGGAGGGTTACCTGCGCGCCACCGGCAGCATGGCCGAGCGCCTCCTCTCCGCCATGGAAGCCGGCGAGGCGGTGGGCGGCGACAAGCGCGGCAAACAGTCGGCGGGCCTGAAGATCTGCACCCGCGACCCCTACCCCGATCTCGACATCCGCTCGGACGACCATTCGGACCCGCTGGCCGATCTGCGCCGCCTGCACCGGATCAGCCTCGAACGCTATGCCGTCTTCCGCCGCTTCCTGGCCGGACGCGACAGCCAATGGGGCGAAAGCGACCGCACGGTGATCGAAGCCGCCATCGCCCGCGACGGCCGCCCGCTCACCTAACTCAATTTCTTAGCAACGAGGACCAACATGCGGCAATTCATACTTAAATCTGTGTTCGCCCTGAGTGCAGCCATGGCCCTCGGCGCACCGGTTGCCCTGGCCCAGCCCGCTGCCTCCCACCTGCGTATTGGCCTGGCCGAGGACCCCGACCTGCTCGATCCCACCCTCGGCTCCAGCTTCGTCGGCCGCATCGTCTATGCCGCCATGTGCGACAAGCTGTTCGACCTCGACGACAAGCTGAACATCATCCCCCAGCTCGCCACCGGCCACCGCTACGAGAGCCCCACCAGCCTGATCATCACGTTGCGCCCTGGCGTGACCTTCCATGACGGCGAAAAGCTGGACGCCGAGGCCGCCAAGTACAAGCTCACCCGCGACCTCACGCTCAAGGGCAGCATGCGCGCCGGCGAGATCAACGCCATCGCTTCGATCGACATCGTCGACCCGCTCACCATCCGCCTGAATCTCAAGCAGCCAGCCTCCCAGCTCCTCGCCCAGCTCACCGACCGCTCGGGCATCATGATCTCGCCCAAGGCCGCTGAGGCCGCTGGCGACAAGTTTGGCCTGAACCCGGTCTGCGCCGGCGGCTATGCCTTCGACAGCCGCGTGCCGCAGGACCGCATCGTCCTCAAGCGCTTCCCGGGCCACTACAACGCCCAGAACTTCCACTTCGACCGCGTCACCTACCTGCCGATCCCCAACTCCTCGGTCCGCCTGGCCAACATGCAATCGGGCACGCTCGACATCGCCTTCGTCGCCCCCACCGACGTTCCCACGGTCAAGAAGGACCCCAAGCTGAACCTGACCGTCTGGGACGCGCTGGGCTATACCGGCATCAACTTCAACCTGTCCAACGGCCCGGCCGCCGACACGATCACCGGCAAGAACGCCCTCGTTCGCCAGGCCTTTGAACTTTCGATAGATCGCCAGATCATCAGCGACGTCGTCTTCGCCGGCATGCTGAGCCCAACCGCCCAGGCCAACCCGCCGACCTCGCCATTCTACGTGCCAGCCATCCAGCCGCCTGCCCGCGACATCGCCAAGGCGAAGGCCCTGCTCGCCCGGGCGGGCATCACCGGCCGCATCCCGGTCGAGCTCACCGTGACCAATGCGCCGGAAGCCCAGCAGGCCGCAGAAGTCATCCAATCCATGGCCGCCGAGGCCGGTTTCGACGTCAAGCCCAAGGTCATGGAGTTCGCCTCCTCCCTCCAGGCGGGCTACAAGGGCGAGTTCCAGGCCTACATGATCGGCTGGTCCGGCCGCTCGGACGCCGACGGCAATATGTGGCCGCAAATGCACTCCCGAGGCGCCTTCAACTACGGCAAGCACCTCAACCCCGCCATGGACGCCCTGCTGGACGAAGCCCGTGTCGCGACCGCTGTGGCCGACCGCCGCGCGATCTATGCCAAGGTGTGGGAACTCCAGCGCGCAGACCTGCCGCTGATCTACCTCTACGCCACCAAGAACATCGTCGGCACGCAGAAGACGGTCCAAGGCCTTAGCCTGGTCCCGGACGGGCTGCTGCGTCTCGGCGGGACCAAGTTCGGCAACTGAAGTAAGCCGGGGCTTTGCCGTCGCGCCGCGAAGGCGCGCCGCGAGGGACCCCACCAGGGTCCGAGACCCTGGACCTCACTCATGAAGGGCC
>CAXNGD010000247.1:0-4913 GCA_964201575.1 Acetobacterales bacterium
CGAGGCCCTTGCCAAGGCCTCTATGCCCCCCCTCGCCGAAGGCGCCTTATGGTTGAGGGTCCAGGGACCTCGGGTCCCTGGTGGGGTCTGGGGCAAAGCCCCAGCCTTGCTTCCTGTCCCCCGCCCCAAGAACCAAGCCCTAGCGTTGCAGCGGGCGGTATTTGATGCGGTGGGGTTCGGTGGCGTCGGCGCCGAGTCGACGTCGCTTATCCGCTTCGTAGTCCTGGAAGTTGCCCTCGAACCACTCCACGTGGCTATCGCCCTCGAAGGCCAGGATGTGGGTGGCGAGGCGATCGAGGAACCAGCGGTCATGGGAGATCACCACGACGCAGCCGGCGAACTCTTCGAGTGCGTCTTCGAGGGCGCGCAGCGTATCGACGTCCAGGTCGTTGGTTGGTTCGTCGAGCAGGATGACGTTGCTTTCGCTCTTGAGCATCTTGGCCAGGTGGACGCGGTTGCGCTCGCCGCCCGAGAGGATGCCGACCTTCTTCTGCTGGTCCGAGCCTTTGAAGTTGAAGGCGCCGACATAGGCGCGCGAGGGCACGGCGCGCTTGCCGATATAGAGCACATCGGTGCCGCCGCTGATTTCTTCCCAGACGGATTTGGTGGCATCCAGGCTGTCGCGGCTCTGGTCGACATAGCCGAGCTTGACGGTCTCGCCGACTTTGAGTGAGCCCGAATCCGGCGTGTCCTGGCCGGTGATCATACGGAACAGCGTGGTCTTGCCGGCACCGTTCGCGCCGATCACGCCGACGATGCCGCCGGGCGGCAGCTTGAAGTTGAGGTCCCCGATCAGCAGGCGGTTGCCATAGGCTTTGCGCAGGTCCTCGGCCTCGATGACGATGCCGCCCAGGCGCGGGCCGGGCGGGATGACGATCTCGGCGACGCCGGTGACCATCTCCTGGCTCTTCTGCAGCATCTCCTCGTATTTCTGGATGCGCGCCTTGCTCTTGGTCTGTCGCGCGCGGGCGGAGGAGCCGATCCATTCCTGTTCGGCGGCGAGGGCCCGCTGGCGCGAGCTTTCCTCCTTTTCCTCCACCTGCAGGCGGCGGCGCTTCTGGTCGAGCCAGGAGGAGTAGTTGCCCTCGAACGGGTAGCCGCGGCCGCGCTCGATCTCCAGGATCCAGTTGGTGACGTTCTCCAGGAAGTAGCGGTCATGGGTGATGACCAGCACGGTGCCGGCGAAATCGCGCAGGGTCTTTTCCAGCCAGGCGACCGATTCGGCGTCCAGATGGTTGGTGGGTTCGTCCAGCAGCAGCATGTCGGGCTTTTCCAGCAACAGCCGGCACAGTGCCACGCGCCGGCGCTCGCCGCCGGACAGGCTGGTCACCGGGCTGTCGGGCGGCGGGCAGCGCAGGGCGTCGAGCGCGATCTCGATGCGGCGATCCAGTTCCCAGCCATCTTCGTGGTCGATTTTCTCCTGCAAGTCGCCCTGTTCGGCGAGCAGCTCGTTCATCTTGTCGTCGTCCATCGGCTCGGCGAACAAGTTGGAGATCTCGTTGAACCGGTCGATCGCCGCGCGCAGCGGGCCGAATGCCAACTGGACATTTTCGGAGACGGTCTTGTCCTCGTCCAGCTTCGGCTCCTGTTCCAGGTAGCCGATTCGCACCCCCTCGGCGGCCCAGGCCTCACCGCCGTAGTCGGTCTCGATGCCGGCCATGATCTTCAGCAGGGTGGACTTGCCGGCGCCGTTCACGCCGAGCACGCCGATCTTCACCCCGGGCAGGAAGGACAGAGTGATGCCCTTGAACACCTCGCGACCGCCGGGGAAGGCTTTGGTCAGGTCTTTCATGACGTAGACGTACTGGTAGGCGGCCATGGACGGCTCCTGACGGGCTGGGAGGGATGGCGTGTTCTAAGGGGCCGGGCGCCAGGGCGCAATTCCGCCCCGGGGAGGGGAGCCGCGGAAGGGAGCCGCGGAAGGGAGCCGCGCAAGGGAGCCGCGGAAGGGAGCCGCGCAAGGGAGCCGCGCAAGGGAGCGGTGCTTTTGGTGCGCCTGGCAGGACTTGAACCCGCGACCAAGCCGTTATGAGCGGCCCGCTCTAACCAACTGAGCTACAGGCGCTCCGTGTGCAGGATTCCGCAGGGTGAAGGGCTTGGCAACCAATTACTGCGTGGCACTCAGGTTGCCTGTATCTTTCTTCTCTGTCATATCCCGCCATCGTTGGGCCGAAACATGCCGGCAGGTCGCCGGAATCGGCTGGGCGCAGCAATGCCCATGTGAGTTTTGAGGGGGATCGACCGAAATGGCCGTGACTACACTTATCGTCATCGCCTGCGGGGTGCTTGCCCTGGTGTATGGGCTGGTGGCATCGCGCCAGGTGCTGGCCGCCGATGCCGGCAATGCCCGCATGCAGGAAATCGGCAACGCCATCCAGGAAGGCGCGCGCGCCTATCTCAACCGTCAGTACATCACCATCGGCGGCGTGGGCGTGGCTATCCTCGTCCTGCTGGCCGCGACCTTGGGCATGACGGTGGCGATCGGCTTTGCGATCGGCGCCATCCTGTCAGGCGTGGCCGGGTATATCGGCATGAACGTGTCGGTCCGCGCCAATGTCCGCACCGCCCAGGCCTCGCGCCAGGGCCTCGCCGCGGGCCTCGATGTCGCGTTCAAGGCAGGTGCAATCACCGGCATGCTGGTGGTGGGCCTCGGCCTGCTCGGCGTGGCGATCTATTACTTCGTGCTGCGCTCCGGCATGGCGCCAGGGGCTGATATGCGTCCGGTGCTTGAGGCGCTGGTGGCTCTGTCCTTCGGCGCCTCGCTGATCTCCATCTTCGCCCGTCTCGGCGGCGGCATCTTCACCAAGGGTGCGGACGTGGGTGCGGACCTCGTGGGCAAGGTCGAGGCCGGCATCCCCGAGGACGACCCCCGCAACCCCGCCACCATCGCCGACAACGTGGGCGACAACGTGGGTGACTGCGCCGGCATGGCCGCCGACCTGTTCGAGACCTATGCGGTCACGATCGTGGCGACGATGCTACTGGGCGCGATCTTCTTCAAGGCGGGGCCCGATGCAGACGCCATGATGCTGCTGCCGCTGCTGATCAGCGGCGTGTGCATCATCGCTTCGGTGATCGGCACGTATTTCGTCAAGCTTGGCAGCTCCAACAACATCATGGGCGCGCTGTACAAGGGGCTTGCCGTCACCGGGGCGATCTCGGCCATCCTGATCGCCATTACCATTGCCATGACCATGGGCTTTGGCGGATCGCTGACGACGACGACCGGCCTGAAGGTGACCGGCACCAGCCTGTTCATGTGCGCGCTGGTCGGCCTGGCGGTGACCGGGCTGCTGGTCTGGATCACCGAGTATTACACCTCGACCGAATACCGCCCGGTGCGCAGCATCGCGCAGTCCTCGACCACCGGTCACGGCACCAACGTGATCCAGGGCTTGGCGATCTCGATGGAGTCCACCGCCCTGCCGGTGGTGGTGATCTCGATCGGCATCATCTTGGCCCACAGCACGGCCGGCCTGTTCGGCATTGCGGTTGCCGCGACCACCATGCTGGCGCTGGCCGGCATGGTCGTGGCGCTCGACGCCTATGGCCCGGTCACCGACAACGCCGGTGGCATTGCCGAGATGGCCGAGCTGCCGCCGGATGTCCGCAAGGTCACCGATGCGCTGGACGCCGTGGGCAACACCACCAAGGCGGTGACCAAGGGCTACGCGATCGGTTCGGCGGGCCTGGCCTCGCTGGTGCTGTTCGCCGCCTATACCGAGGACCTCAAGCACTATTTCCCGACGGTGCAGGTTGACTTCACCCTGCAGAATCCCTGGGTGGTGATCGGCCTGTTCATCGGCGGCCTGCTACCGTACCTGTTCGGCGCCATGGGCATGATCGCGGTTGGCCGTGCCGCCGGCGCGGTGGTGGTCGAGGTTCGCCGGCAGTTCAAGGAAATGCCCGGCATCATGCTGGGCACCCAGAAGCCCGACTATGGCCGTGCGGTGGACATGCTGACCAAGGCGGCGATCCGCGAGATGATCCTGCCGTCGCTGCTGCCGGTGGCAGCGCCGATCGTGCTGTACTTCATCGTGCTGTGGGTCGGCGGCCAGGGCGCTGCGTTCAGCGCTGTTGGCGCCATGCTCCTCGGAACCATCGTGACCGGCCTGTTCGTCGCCATCTCGATGACCTCGGGCGGCGGCGCATGGGACAACGCCAAGAAGTACATCGAGGAAGGCAATCATGGCGGCAAGGGCTCCGACGCGCACAAGGCGGCGGTGACCGGTGACACCGTGGGCGACCCGTACAAGGACACCGCCGGCCCGGCGGTGAACCCGATGATCAAGATCACCAACATCGTGGCGCTGCTGCTGCTGGCGATCCTGGCGCATATGGGCAAGTGACCGCGCGATCCCGACGCGCCGCGGGGTGCGTCGGGATTGCGGCCTTGTCTTGATGCCCAAATGCAAACGGCCCCGGAGCAGCGCTCCGGGGCCGTTTTCATGTCGCCGGGCAGGCGAGATCAGACCAAGAAGAGCGCCATCAACACCAGGCCGATGACGGAAGCGACCACGCTGTAGGTGGTGGCGCCGCAGAACCCGTTGAAGATCCTCTGGCGGTCGGCGGTGAAGGCCGCTTCGGTGACGGCGGGAGGGCTGTTCGACGGCGCGTGGGCCATGGCGGGTCTCGTTCTGCTGCGTGATGGGACGTTGAGCGGTTTCTAGATCACATTCGCCGAAATGGGAACCGCCGCGGCGGAATTATACCAGTCCCGGTTTCGGGTGACTCATGGAAACATGGGAAGGCCAGGGCTTTGCCCTGGACCCACCAAAGGCCGACGGCCCTTGGATCCCATTTTTTTCAATAATTTATACCAACCGCCCTAGCTTCTGACACACGCCCACTGCCTATGTCCGATGGATGCGATCCGCATTGGGTCTTCGGCGAGGAAGTTCCATGCGTCTTTG
>CAXNGD010000248.1:0-4890 GCA_964201575.1 Acetobacterales bacterium
GGGCCAAGCCCCCTGGACCCTTAAATTTTAAGGTCCAGGGGCTTGGCCCCTGGCGGGTCTGGGCAGAGCCCAGCCTTGCTTTTCTTCATGACCCGTTCGTAGAGCGCGACTCGCGCCGCAGGCAACGCCTTGTGTTGCAGCCCGAACACGTCGCGCGCCATGAAATGCCCGGTCAGCCGCAACCCGTCCGCCCATTCCGGCGCACTGCCGGGCTCGCCATTGCCGTGGCGCAAGAACGCCGGCAGCGGCAGCAGCCGTTCCTTCCACATCCCCGCCGCCTCCTCGCACACCGCCCGTCCGGTGCGCGGCGAGACATGGGTCAGGTTCTCGGTCGCTCCGGTCACCGCACACACGGAAAAATCCAGCCCGTAGCCGAGATCGCGCAACAACTGCATCTCCCAGCGGATCAGCTCCGCCATCTGCCGCTCGGCCTGCGGCAGCCGCGCGAGCAAATGCAGCAACCCGTCAAACACGATGGGAAACGCCTGCCGCTCCGGCAACGCCCCCTCAGCGGTGGCACAGACAGCGGTCAGCATCGACAACGCCAGAGCATCATCCAACACCATCGCCGCGGCGGGGTGGATCAGCTCCGCCGAAAAACTCCCCAACTGATCCGACAGCCGCCCGACCCAGCGAACCTGCACCATGTTCCCCTGCTGCCACAGCGCCGCCCGGCTGCGCGACTGCGCCCCGCGCGCCAGGCCGCGATGCGCGCCATGGGTCTCGGTCATCACCGTGGCAATGGCATCGGCCTCGCCGTATGGCCGGGCGTCGAGGATGATCGCGGGGGCATCCCAGTCCATCTCTACCCCAGCCGGCGGAGGAAGGCCTCGGCCAGGTCCACCGTCGTGGCGGAGTAGGCCGCACCCCCCGCGCGCGCCATCGGCGTCTCGGCGTGGCTGGCCATCCAGGCCATGACCAGGATGCGCCTTGCCATGATGAACACCGGCATCTGCGCCACATGCGCCTCCGGCAACGGCGCCACGGTGCGATAGCCGGCGACCCAGGCGGCCTGGACCTCCGGCACGATCGGGTCGTGCTCAAACAGCGTGATCGCGGCCGCGAAGTCGTAGAGGTGCCAGGACAGACCGCAATCGTCGAAGTCGATCACATGCATGTCCGCACCATCGACCAGCAAATTCGCCAGCCGCATATCGGCATGCACAAGGCCGAAATGGTCCGGACCTTGGCCGAACGCCGCCATCCTGGTTCGGACAAGCTCGGCCGCCCGGGCGATGACGGCATGCCCCCTGGCGTCCAGCCCGATACCCTCTTGCCAGGGGCCCCAGAGTTTGACCGGGCCAAGCATGGCGTCCCAGTCCCACAGCTTGCGCACGAAGCCGGCCGGCCGCGGCCAGGCGGCGGCGTGACGATGCAGCCGGGCGGTGATCTGGCCGAGCACCTCGAACCAGGGAACCAGCTCGGCATCGACATCGGGTTCGCGCCCCGCCAGGAAACGGAAGGCAACAGCATGGCGCGGCGGCAGGCCGGATGGCGAGACCAGGGTGGTAAGGGGATCGGCGGCACGGGTGGGCACGATGGCGGCGGTGGAGACCTCGCCCGATTGGCGGAGCGCCTTGATCCAGGCCAGCTCCGCCCGGATCTCGGCTTCCGTGTGATAGCCAACCCGGTGCACCCGCAGGATCAGCGGCGCCTCGGCATCGGGATCATCCAGGCGCCACGTGGCGTTCTCCGAGATGTTGAGCAGCCGGATCGCCGTGCCCGCGCTCAAGCCCCAGGCCGACAGGGAGGCGCGGATGGCACGCTCCATGTCGGCGAGGACTGCCGGCGAGTATTCGGCGTCGGCCATCCCGGATAGCGGGTTCAGTAGGTCATCACGGCGGGCACGGTCTTGGCCTGGTCGATCCATTTCTGGACCTGGGTTTCCGCCGGCAGCGCCCGGGTGAGTTTCTTTGCCTCGTTCACCTCCTTCATCCTGGCGGTGAGGTTGTCGGCGCGGCGGGTGGCCAGTTCGCGGACGGTGTCCACGCCGGCGGGCTCAAGAAGCTCGGAGAACTCCTCGCCGATGCCCGAGATGCGCATCAGGTCCGCCATGTTCGTCCATTTGAGGAGCTGGGCGGTGGTGAACCCGGTCTTCTCGGCGGTCTCGTCGCGGCCCTTGCGGCTGGCGCAGGTTTTTAACAGATCGTCAGTGGTGGCGATCCCGGCGGCGGTCAGGCGCTCGGTGTAGACGGGGCCGATGCCTTCGATTTCGCTGATCTTGTAGGCCATGGGTAGTGTTCCCTGGAATGAAACGACAACCGTATCCTAGCACGCTTGGCAGGGTTTTGCCGACGATGGTGGTTACTTGGGGTCTTCCAGGCCGATCGCGCGCAGGCGGGCACCTTCCTCGTCCCAGCCGGCGCGTTCCTTGACGTTGAGGAACAGGTGCACCGGGCGGTCGAGCAGGTCGGTCAGTTGGGCTCGGGCTTTTGCACCGATTTCGCGGATGCGGGCGCCCTTGGCACCGATCAGGATCGCCTTGTGGTTGGCGCGGGCGACATAGACGGTGGCCTCGATCCTGACGGAGCCGTCCTTGCGTTCCTGGAAGCTCTCGGTTTCCACGGTGGCGGCGTAGGGGACTTCCTCGTGGGTTTGCAGGAAGATCTGCTCGCGCACGATCTCGGCGGCCAGCAGGCGGTCGGGCAGGTCGGTGAGGTCGTCCTCAGGGTAAAGCCAGGGGCCTTCGCGGACGGCGGCGGCCAGGGCGTCCATCAGTTCGTTCAGGCCATCGCCGGTGGTGGCGCTGACCATGTAGGTCTCGGCGAAAGGCGCGATCTCGTTCAGGCCGGCGACCAGGGGCAGCAGGGCAGCGGGGGGGACGAGGTCGGATTTATTGAGCACCAGCCAGGCGGTTCGGCCCGTCATCTGTTCGGCGATTTCGCGCACCGCGGCGGTCAGGCCGGATTTGGCGTCGACCAGGAGGATGACGAGGTCGGCGTCGTCGGCACCGGTCCAGGCGGCGTTCACCATGGCGCGGTCCAGGCGGCGCCTGGGCTTGAAGATGCCTGGGGTGTCGACGAGGAGGACCTGGCTTTCGTTCCGCATCAGGATGCCGAGGACGCGGAAGCGGGTGGTTTGGGCCTTGGGCGAGACGATCGACAGCTTGGCGCCGGTCATCCGGTTCAGCAGGGTGGATTTGCCGGCATTGGGGGCGCCGAGGATGGCGACGAAGCCGCAGCGGGTCATGGTTTGAGTTTTCCCAGCAGCGTTTCGGCTGCCACCTGTTCGGCCGCGCGCTTGGTGCCGGCGGAGCCGGAGCCGGTCTGGTTGGCGACGGTAACGGAGATTTCGAAGACCGGGGCATGCGAGGGGCCTTGCCGGCTGGCGACGTTGTAGTGCGGCAGGGGCAGGCCGCGCTGTTGGGCCCATTCCTGCAGCGCGGTCTTGGCGTCCTTGGGCGGCTCGGCCTGGTCGGTCATGGCGCGTTCCCAGGCGCGGCGCACGAAGCTGCGCGCCGGGGTGATGCCGCCATCGAGATAGAGGGCGCCAAGGGTGGCTTCGGTGGCGTCGGCCAGGACGGTTGCGCGGCGGCGGATTCCGGCGCGGGATTCGCCGGGGGCGACGGCCAGGATGGCGGGCAGGCCGGCCTGTTCGGCGATGGCAGCAAGGACGGGCTGGGAGACGAGATGGGCGAGGCGGCGGCCGAGGGCGCCTTCCTGTTCATGGGGGAAGCGGTCGGCGAGCCATTCGGCGATGAGCAGGCCGAGGACGCGGTCGCCGACGAATTCGAGGCGTTCGTTGGAGCCGGCGCCCTTCTTGCCCGGACGGGCGGCCGCGGCGGCGGAGCGGTGGGTGAGGGCTTCGCGGAGCAGGGCAGGGCGGGTGAAGCGGTGGCCGAGGATGGTCTCGGCGGTCGCCAGTGCGGCCTCCGGGGTGGTCACGTGATTCCCGAGAACAGGCGGGACCAGCGGATCTGCGAGGGCCAGTTCCAGACCTGCCAGATTGGATATTTGGCATCGACGGAGAAGAAGATGAACTCGGCGCGGCCGACGAGGTTTTCCAGCGGGATGAAGCCGACGCCACCGGTGGAGTCGCGGCTGTCCGAGGAGTTGTCGCGGTTGTCGCCCATGGCGAAGAAATGGTCGGCGGGGACGCGGAATTCCTGGGTGTCGTTGAGGCCGCCGCTGTCGGTCTGCTTG
Source organism: Acetobacterales bacterium (assembly GCA_964201575.1). Classification (GTDB taxonomy): domain Bacteria; phylum Pseudomonadota; class Alphaproteobacteria; order Acetobacterales; family Acetobacteraceae; genus CAMDGX01. Next base: position 4,143 of record CAXNGD010000248.1, read on the forward strand.
ACGATCTCGTGGACGCGGGGGGGACCCTGGGTGGTGCCCGAGGTCGTATTGGGGATGGTTTCGGCGAAGCGGCGGACCTGGACGCGCAGGGTCACTTCCTCGGCGATGTAGTCGCCGAGGAGGCGGCGGGGGGCGGGTTCGCCGTTGATGTAGAGCTGGCCGGCCTTCATCTGGATGCGGTCGCCGGGGAGGCCGACGATACGCTTGATGTAATCGGTGGCGTTGTCGCGCGGGACCTTGAAGACGGCGACGTCGCCGCGCTGGGGGAGGGAGGCGAAAATGCGGCCGGAGAAGAGGTTCGGCGAGAAGGGCATGGAGTATTTGGAGTAGCCGTAGCTGTATTTGGAGACGAAGAGGTAGTCGCCGATGAGCAGGGTGGGGATCATCGAGCCGGAGGGGATGTTGAACGGCTCGAAGGCAATGGTACGGATGCCGATGGCGATGAGGCCGGCATAGACGACGGTCTTGATGTTCTCGACGAGCGTGCCGGATGAGCGCTTGGGCATGGGAGTACGGGGTTCCGGACGCGGAGGGGGTCGCGCGGAGTCGGCGCGGGTGTCTGGCGGAGGAACCGCATGGGCAGGGTTTTGTCAAGGAAGCCGGCGGTTTGCGGCTGGCTTGAATGGTTTGATATCGTAATGAAAATGGCGTGAGTGGGCGGGGCTCAGGCGGGGCGGGTTCTTCGTGGGGGGTCTGGGTATAGGGTGAAGCGGGGTTTGCGTTGCGGGTAGATGGGGTGGCGGTGGGG
>CAXNGD010000249.1:0-4883 GCA_964201575.1 Acetobacterales bacterium
GGAGCAGGTCCCAAGGGTTCGGCTGTTCGCCGATTAAAGTGGTACGTGAGCTGGGTTTAGAACGTCGTGAGACAGTTCGGTCCCTATCTGCCGTGGGTGAAGGAGACTTGAGAGGATCTGTCCCTAGTACGAGAGGACCGGGATGGACGCACCTCTGGTGAACCGGTTGTCGCGCCAGCGGCATGGCCGGGTAGCTACGTGCGGAAAAGATAACCGCTGAAAGCATCTAAGCGGGAAACTTACCTCAAAACCAGGTCTCCCTGAGGGCCGTGGAAGACCACCACGTTGATAGGCCGGGTGTGTAAGTGCGGTAACGCATTCAGCTAACCGGTCCTAATCGCCCGATAGGCTCGATACCACAAAGTCAAACCAAAGCGCCCTGAACCAGCGCGGAGGCCAAGACTTCCCATCATGTGCAGCAATCATCCACTCCCAAGGTGGAAAAGCTGCGCAGCACTCGAATAGCTTGCACAATCATCAAACCAGAACCTGAACACCCGCCGACCCCCCAACAGAAAATGGGACGGGCAGCGGCACGTGTCGCCAAACCCGCAACCAATGGGCAAGGAAACACAGGGTGCATTGGACGACCTGGTGGCTTTGGCGGGGAGACTGCACCCGATCCCATCCCGAACTCGGCCGTGAAAACCCCCAGCGCCCATGGTACTGCGTCTCAAGACGTGGGAGAGTAGGTCGCCGCCAGGTCTTCCAATGCACCCAATCAACCACACCAACGCGGGGTGGAGCAGCCCGGTAGCTCGTCAGGCTCATAACCTGAAGGTCACAGGTTCAAATCCTGTCCCCGCAACCAAATTCGCCAACAATATCAAATATTTGCGCGCCCTCTTGCTTCCAAAACGGAGCCTCCAGAAAACCTCTGGAAGCACTGTGGAAGCAAGAGGGCGCGTAGTCGTGCGCGTGCCCGCGCACCCAGACCCTCAATGGCGCGTGTTCCGCACGGTCACGAACCGCCGGCCGATAGCCAACCGTTCTGCCGGAATGGCTCCAGGTTCGCCCCGGGCGGCGCGAACCAGCCTCCGCTGCGATACCGGGCGCCGAGACGCAGTGCCGTTTCCTTGTTGCCGAATGGGATATTCAGCGGGGTGCCGTCCCCAGCGCTGGAAAATTGGCGCTCAATGTTGGAGCCTTCGGCTCCACGCGTCGCCTTCTTCCGACTGCTATCCGGCATCTTTGAAGCTCGCGTCGTGGTCGACTTCTGACCCTGGTCCGCGCGTTTATCATCCGACGCGGCCCGCCCACTGGCTTTCGAGATCTTCCCGGTCGCTGATCGCGGCCGCGGGATCGGCTTACTTGGTCGGCCCGTCCCGCCCTCACCATACGAGCCCGGTTCGCTACTCGTCCGCCGCTGTCTCTTGCCGCTCTCCCGCGCCGCCGGGCTGAGATGGGAAGACACACCCGGCAGCGGGATTCCCCCCGATGGGGTGCCGACCAGCAGACGGTCGATGATACGGGCGGCTTGGCCGCAAACGGCGTCGATCGCCTCGTCCGCGCGGCGCCGGCCGAATAGGACCTCGTCGAGCAGGAACTCGAGTTTCGCTGTCACCGCGGGATCGACCAGCGCTTGGTCAGACTTCTCCAGCACACCGAACAACGCCAAGCCCCGTTCAGTCGGCACGATATGCTTGCCATTCGCGATCAGCATTTCCTGCCGCTTGAGGCCCTGGATGACCTCGCCGCGAGTCGCCGGCGTTCCTATTCCCTTCGCCTCCTTCAACCTTTCGCGGTGCTCAGGGTTCTCCACAAAGCGCCAGGCGTTCGCCATCGCATCGATCAGCGTGCCCTCATTGTATCGGGGTGGCGGCTTGGTTTCCCTGGCTTCCACCTTGGGCTCGCGCAGGTTGACGCTCTCGCCGTCCCGTAGCGTCGGTAGCATCTGGCGCTCGTCGTTCTCTTCGCCATCACGGCCATCGCTCTCGTTCTCCTCGCCAAAAGCCGCCCGCCAGCCAACCTCGATGGGCTGGCGGCCCACCGCACGAAACGCATGCCCCTGGACATCAAGCAGCGCGGTCGTTTGGCGGTAGCGGTAGTCCGGCATCAAGGCCGCCAGATAGGACCGGGCGACGATCATGAACAATCGGCGCTCATCCCCTGACAGACGTGGCCAGATGGTCCGTAGTTCGTTCACCGTGTGCCCGTTGGGAATGATGGCGTGGTGAGACACCCCTTCGAGACCTTTGTCCCAGAAATGCCCCGACTTGCCTCGGCGGATGATCGGCTTGGGCGGCATCGGCAGCGAGCCAAACGACTGCCCAGCTGTGAGCGCCGCCAGGATCTTGGGCACGTCGGCGATCAAGCTCTCAGGGAGATAGCGCGACTCCGCCCTGGGATAGGTAATCAGCTTCTTGCCGTTTCCGTCATAGAGTTCCTGTGCGACCTCGAGCGTTTTGGCGGCGGTCCATCCGAACCGCGAGCCGCAATGCTTCTGCAGCGAAGGCAGGTCGTGCAGTCGCGGCGGTGCCTGGCGCTTCTCTTCCACCTTGACCGATAGCGGGCCTGTGAAACCGTCGGCACGGGCGGCGATCGCTGCCGCATCCTCGCCCTTGAGAATTTTCTCCGGCGAAGCGTGCCGCATGATGAAGGTCCCACCCTCTGCCTGCGCTGTCGCCGTGACATCGAAGTAGGTCTCCGGACGGAAAGCCCGGATCTCCAGTTCGCGCCGGCAGACAATTGCGAGGGTGGGTGTCTTCACGCGGCCGACGCCGATCACCGCGCGCTGACCGCGGCCAATCAGGACGGTGGCGGTGCGGGTCAGGGAGAGGTTGTAAATCTGGTCGGACTGCTGCCGCGCCACCGCAGCCGCGTAGAGGTTCCCATAATCGGCATTGGGCTTTGCCTTGGCGAAAGCGTCGCGGATGGTCTGGGGATCCTGAGCGGTGAACATCACCCGCATCACGTCGCCGCGGAAGTGGCAAAATTCGAGGATCTCTTGACCGATCAACTGCCCCTCACGGTCGCAGTCGGTGGCAAGCCAGACGCGCCGGGCCGAGCGGAGCGCTGCCTTGATAGCCTGGAGCTTGCTCGCCTTGTTCCCGCCCGCCGCCGGCTTGGTTCCGAAGAGGCCCTCGGGACGCAGCAGAACCGCGGTCCATTGCTTCCATGCCGGGTTCACTTCCTCCGGCTCGCGCAGGGTGATCAGGTGCCCCTCGGCTGGCAGGATCGGGCCATAGCGGTTCCCGACCGCGGCGCGGACGTCCCTGGCCTGGCTGCTCTTCTCGGTGATGACGAGGTCGCTCGACATATGGCGGTATCTTGCTCAGGACCGCTGGCGGCGGAGTAGATGATCGGTCACTGTCGGCGGCGGATGCGACGGCTTGCGCGAAGTGCCGCTGCGACATCGCGGTTTGTGCGGTCGAGATTGAAGGACTCTGGATCGAAGCGACCGCCGCACCAGGTCAAGGTCTCGCGATGCTCAGGGTGGCCGGAATCGGCGATTATCTGGAGGAACCCCTCGTACCCCGAAGTGCCACCGACATCCTCGGGCGGGCGGGCTCGCTCACCTGCGATACAGGAGGCACTGCGCGGTGCGGGATCAAGGGCGATCAGCCGGTCGAAGGTTATGCGGTGCCGCCAGTTATCACCGAAGTCGTAGATGTACAGGAAGCCTTGATCGGGGGCGAGGCCGAAATCACGAAGCCGAACCTCGGTCTCATCAAATGAACGAGCGTCATTTTCGTAATCTGACTCGCCGATCTGCTCTGGATCGCCGTAGCGCAACCCGCCGATGGTGAATTCATGGAGGTGAGAATCTGTCCAGCCGAACGCGGCCTGGATGACCCGGTGCAGTTGCCCGAGATGCAAGCGCCACGGGACGACAATCTGGCGCCAGATTGCAGGCTCGATGTCGAGCAGGGTGACGCGGAGCTGCGCGGCGTTGATCTCTTCCCAGGGCATCCGGTCATTGTGACCCAGACGCGGGCTATCTGAAAGATGGAGCGTCGGTCGTGTCGGCAACCCAGGCACTGATCCCTGCGTAGTGGGCAGCCGAGCATCTGGCGCTGCTGCAGGAGGACGCCACCACCGCGCTGGACGCGGCGAAGCGCAACCACGACTGGATCGAGAGCATCATCGCCGCCCGCTACGGCGAACGTGCCGTCGCACTGCGCGCCGAGTAGCGCAAGGACATGGGTCCTGGCCAGCTCGATGATGTCGGCGGTCAGCTCCGCCTCGTCATCGGCGGTGTGCGGCGCCTTGCGGTGGGTGGAACGGTGCTGGCCCAACACCTGGCAGGCGCGGCGCTCGGACACGCCGAGCCGGCTCTGCACAGTCTTCACGCAGGCGCGGCGGCGAGCGGGGCTTAGAAGTTTCCCCGTGCGGCCTCTCTCAGGATCAGCTTGTCCGGCGTCAGATCCGATGCCGCCCGCCGCAGCCGCATGTTTTCCAGTTCCAGCCCTTTCAAGCGCTTCAGCTGGTCGGTCTTCATGCCGCCATATCCGGCCCGCCGACGAAAATACGTCTGCTCACTGACCTCGATCAATCGTGCTGCCTCCGCGATCGATCGGCCTTGCCCAGTCAAAATCTCAACCTGACGGAGCGGGGCAACGATCTCCTCAGGCATGTGATGCTTGCGTCCCATGCGATCCTCCTCGGGCAATCTCGCCCCTTTGTGGGTGGATCACTTCAAGGGGGGCAGTCCAAGCTTATGCTACCAGCAGCAGATCAAGGAGGTTGCGCGTCCCCGCAACCATATCAAAATCAACGAACAAACGCCCCGGAACGTAGCCGGGGCAAAACCCCGGGCGGCCTGTTGTGATTTTGATTCCCCCGACGCGGGCGGACCTGATTCAACGTCGGCGTGGCAGCACCTGTTGAGATTGCAAATCTATCGCCTGGCGAGCTGCGGTCCCTGGTGGAGCGGCTGCTGG
>CAXNGD010000250.1:0-4861 GCA_964201575.1 Acetobacterales bacterium
AGATGCGCCGGCACCCCACCGGCAATCGTCGCCACCAGCCGCGGCACCGGACCGGAGGCATCCACCAGCACCAGGTCGCCGCGCTGTCCCGGCGCGATCGTGCCGCGATCCGCCAGCCCCCCCGCCACCGCCGGATTGGCGGACACCAGCGCCCAGGCCTGCGCCAGGTCCAGCACCCCACGTCCCGCCAGCACGAACGGCGCCCGCAACAGGCACGGATAGAAATAATCGCTGCACAGCACGTTGCAGATCCCCGCCTCGGCCAGCACCGCCGCCGAAGCCCAGCCCAGATGCGACTTGCCCCGCACCACATTGGGCGATCCCATCGCCACAAAGTCACCGGCCGCGCGCGCCGCCACGCCCACCTCCTCGGCCACCGGAAACTCGCAGATCCGCGCCCCCTCGGCCCGGAACCCATCGCGCACCGCAATCGAGTCGTCGTCGTGACTCGCCATCGGAATCCCGGCCGCCCGCGCCGCCGCCGCGATCCGTGCCAGGGCCGCCGGAACCTCCCCCGCGCGCGCGCCAACCTGCGTCGCCAAGGTCCGGAAATCGCCAAGCTTCATGCCGGCCCGGTCGCTGTATTTCGCCGCCGTGGTGGCATCGCCAAGCTTCTTCAGGATCGACGGCGTGTGATCATTGAACGCCAGCAGATGCACCCGCCCGGCCGCGATATCGCCAATCGCCATCTCCAGCGCATCGAGGTTGTACGCCTCCCAGCGCAGATGCACCCGGAAGTCACAGGTCCAATCGCGCGCCGCCAGCCCATCCAGCATCGCCCGCCAGGCATCCGCGCTGCGCAGCCCGGGCTCCCAGGACAGCGTCACGCCGTGGAACGCTGTCGTGACCCCACAGGCCAGCAACTGCCGCTCGGTATCCTCCAGCGCCAAATCGGTGGGAAACCCGATCCCCGGCCGCGGCTGGAACTGCCGCTCGAAGGCATCGCCATGGATATCGACAATCCCCGGCAGCACCAGCAACCCGCGCGCATCCACTGTCCGGGCATCGCCCGCCCCGCCCTCCTCGATGCGCCCGTCGCGCAGCAGAACATCGCCCTCGATCAAGGCGCCCTCGGTCAGCACCCGCCCGCCGGCAATCCGCAATGGCCGCATCATCCAACCCCCTCGTTACGTCCCACCCACTCAGGGTTCGAACACGACCTGCACCCGCGGCGTGGGATAACGACTCGTGCCGAACTCCACCACCGCACCCCGTCCATCGACATTGATGTTCTCGCACACCAGGAGCGGCCGATTGCGCGGCATGTCCAGCAATGTCGCCTCCTGCTCGCTTGGCATCCGCGCCGTCACCCGCGTCACCTGGCGCCGGTAATCCGCCACCCCGGCCTCGGCCAGCGCATCGGAAATCGACAGCCCCGCCCGCAACCCCGCCAACAGCCTCGGAAACCGCGCGGCGGGAAAATGATGCGACCCCAGGCTGACCGGCCGTCCATCGGCCAGCCCCAACCGCTCCAGCCGCACCACCTTTGCCCCCGCCCGCAACCCCAGCCCGGCGGCAATCGTCGCATCGGCCGGCATCTCGCGCAGATCAACCACCCGGCCGCCGGGCTCCTTGTTGTGCCGGCGGATCCACTCGGAAAACCGCGTGCGCGGCCCCACGGTATAGTCCAGCACGTCCTCGGCCACGAAACTCCCGCGCCCCTGCTCCACCCGCACCAGGCCGTTGCGCGACATCTCCTCCAGCGCGCGGCGCACCGTATGCCGATTGACCGCGAAGGCGGCGGACATCTGCGCCTCGGTCGGCAGCCGCGCCCCCGGCGCCAGCGCCCCGCTGGTGATATCGCGCTCAACCGCCTCGACGATCCGCCGCCACAGCGCCACCCCGCGCTCGCCCAGGGATCGCGCGCCAACCGCCCGCGCCGTGCCGCGCGGGCTCGTCTCAGCCGATGTCACCGGAACTTCATCCACGCGCGGCCCTCAAACTGCGATGCCATCTGCAATCGCGGCTTGACGATACCGCAGCCGGGCTGTAGCTGTCTAGTTGTCTAGATATCTCCTCTCCGGGAAATCTCCCATGCCCGCCCCCGATACCGCCGCCAGGCAACGCTGGATGTCCGTCCTGGCCCGCGCCTCAGCCACCCAGCTCGAAGACCTGCTGAGAACCGCCCCGTCCCTCCCGGCCAGCACCCCCCTGCGCGGCCCCGAAAGCGGCCTGGTCATGACCCGCGCCCGCGCCGGCGGCGGCGGCTCCCCGTTCAACCTCGGCGAAATGTCCGTCACCCGCTGCACCGTGCGCAGCAGCACCGGCTTCATCGGCCACGCTTATGTCCAGGGCCGCGACTCGCAGCAAGCCCGCCTCGCCGCCGAACTCGACGCCGCCCTCCAGGACCCCGCCCTGCACAACTCGCTGGAAGCCGCGATCATCGCCCCGCTCGCCGCCGCCCAACACGCCGCCCGCGCCGAAAAGGCCTCCAAAGCCGCCGCCACCCGCGTGCAATTCTTCACCCTGGCCACGATGCGCAGCTCATGACCCTCGACCTCCCCGGCTTCGCCGACCCCGTCGCCCAGTCCCAATCCACCTTCCGCGCCCTACTGGACGCCATGTCCCGCCCCGGCACAATCCATGCCGCCGGCACAATCCACGCCGCCGGCACCACCCTCGCCGCCCCCGCCCCGCTCGACCCCGCCACCGCCGCCGCCCTGCTCACCCTGGTCGACGGCGACTCCAAGCTCCACATCGCCCCGGACTGCGCCGCCGCCCGCGACTGGCTCGTCTTCCACTGCGGCACCAGCCCGTGCGCCGACCCCGCGACCGCAGACTTCGTCGTCGCCCGCACCCCGCCGGACTTCGCCACCCTCTCCGCCGGCAGCGACGAAGCCCCCGAAAGCTCCACGACCCTGATCCTCCAGGTCACCGCCCTAGGAGAAGGCCCCCGTTGGCGCCTCGCCGGCCCCGGCCTCAAATCCCCCGCCACCCTGCACGTCACCGGCCTACCCGCCGACTTCGACACCATCTGGGCCGCCAACCACGCGCTCTTCCCGCGCGGCGTCGACCTCGTGCTCTGTGCCGGCACCACCCTCACCGCCATCCCCCGCACCACCACCATCTCAAAGGCCTGACCCCATGGCATACGTAGCGGTCAAAGGCGGCGAACGCGCCATCGACAACGCCCACGCCTGGCTGGCCGAAGACCGCCGCGGCGACCCCGCCACCCCCGAGCTCACCCTCCCCCAGATCCAGCAGCAACTCGGCCGCTCCATCGACCGCGTCATGGCCGAAGGCTCGCTCTACGACCCCGAACTCGCCGCCCTGGCCATCAAGCAAGCCCAAGGCGACCTCATCGAAGCCGCCTTCCTCCTGCGCGCCTACCGCACCACCCTGCCCCGCTTCGCCTATTCCACCCCCGTCGACACCGCCGCCATGCGCATCCGCCGCCGCGTCTCCGCCGTCTACAAGGACCTCCCCGGCGGCCAGATCCTCGGCCCGACCTACGACTACACCCACCGCCTCCTCGACTTCACCCTCGCCGCCGAAGGCAAACCCCCCGCCCCCGCCGCCCAGGCCCCGGCCGACACCGCCACCATGCCCCGCGTCTCCGACATCCTGGCCCACGAAGACCTCATCGAACGCGACGGCCCCCCCACGCTCGACCGCGAACCCGGCGACCTCACCCGCGAACCCCTCGCCTTCCCCGCCCCGCGCGACGTCCGTCTCCAAGCCCTCGCCCGCGGCGACGAAGGCTTCCTGCTGGCCATGGGCTACTCCACCCAGCGCGGCTACGGCGGCGCCCACCCCTTCGTCGGCGAAATCCGCGTCGGCGAAGTCTCCGTCGAGATCATCCCCCCCGAGCTCGGTTTCGCCATCGATATCGGCGACATCACCCTGACCGAATGCCAGATGGTCAACCAATTCGCCGGCTCAAAAACCAAGCCCCCCCAATTCACCCGCGGCTACGGCCTCACCTTCGGCCACGCCGAGCGCAAAGCCATGGGCATGTCCCTCGTCGACCGCGCCCTGCGCGCCGAGGAATTCGGCGAGGAAGCCACCGCCCCCGCCCAGAACGTGGAATTCATGCTCTACCACAGCGACAACATCGAAGGCACCGGCTTCGTCGAACACCTCAAGCTGCCACACTACGTCGACTTCCAAAGCGAACTCGAAACTATCCGCCGCATGCGCCGCGAAGCGGAGCCGAACATCGCGGAGATGGCGGAATGAGCAAGCAAGAATCTTCTTTTTGTTAACAAAAAGAACACTTCCTTTTGGAACCCTTCCAATGACCGGCTACAACTTCGCCTACCTCGACGAGCAGACCAAGCGCATGATCCGCCGCGCCCTCCTGAAAGCCGTCGCCATCCCCGGCCACCAGGTCCCCTTCGGCAGCCGCGAAATGCCCCTCCCCTATGGCTGGGGCACCGGCGGCATCCAGGTCACCGCCAGCGTCCTCGGCGCCGACGACACCCTGAAAGTCATCGACCAGGGCGCCGACGACACCACCAACGCCGTCTCCATCCGCCGCTTCTTCGCCCGCACCGCAGGTGTCGCCGGCACCACCGACACCGAAGCCGCCACCATCATCCAGACCCGCCACCGCATCCCGGAAAAGCCCCTGCGCGAAGGCCAGATCATCGTCTACCAGGTGCCCCAGCCCGAGCCCCTCTCCAAGCTCGAACCCAGCCGCGCCGAAACCCGCCGCATGCACGCACTGGCCGAATACGGCTCCATGCATGTCCGCCTTTACGAAGACATCACCCGCTTCGGCCACGTCGCCATCAGTTACGATTACCCCGTCATGGTGAACCACCGCTTCCTGATGGCCCCCAGCCCCATCCCCGCCTTCGACAACCCGAAGATGCACATGATGCCCGCCCTCCAGCTCTTCGGCGCCGGCCGCGAAAAA